>NZ_JBYCLA010000624.1:0-8332 GCF_057473665.1 Mycobacterium sp. TH-M25 | reverse complement strand
ACCTGTCTGGCGGCAGGTTGCCCGAGCGGCCAATGGGAGCGGACTGTAAATCCGTCGCGAAAGCTTCACAGGTTCGAATCCTGTACCTGCCACCACTGGTCGGAGACGGTTTGGTCGCTGGCTATATTTCCGACTGCGCGCCGCTGAGGGCGGGCCGGCTGAGGCGGCGTGGTGCGGCACCGGCCGGATAATGGGGATCGCACCCGATGGGGCACGGGGCGCGCCTTCAAGAGACGAGCGTGTACGGATTTGACCTGTCGTTCGCCGCTTTTAACTGTGTGTCGCTGTTGCGGGCCCCAGCAGACCGACGACGTCGGGAAAGGTCATCCGCCGGCGTGGACGCTTTACGTTAATCTTGAGTTTCGCAGTTAGACGTGTGAGACTTCGGCATGTTGACGGATCCGCTCGTGCGTTCGAGGTTCCCGCCGATGCTTCGTTCGTTGACCTTAGCCGCCTCCTGGCGTAGCTGTGTTGGATGCCTTTCGTCCCGCGCTTCTACGCTCGTCGACGTTCGCGGTGTTCGCGGTGCTGGCCACCGGACTGGTCGGGCAGGCGGGCGCCGCACCGTGGTGGGCATGCTCGCCGGATGCACGCCTGGGATGCCGACCGCATCGGGCTGGCGCCGGCGCGGTTGATCGTGGATCCGCTGCTGCCCACCGGCGCAGTGGCTTCGACGCAGAATGGACCGAGAGTATGGCAGATCGGTTGAACGTAGCGGTCATTGGCGATTTCGACGGCTCCTATGCCCCGCACCTTGCCACTAATGCGGCGATCAGCCATTCAGCCGTGGTGCTCGGGCTGGAAGCGTCAGTGGCGTGGGTGGCTACCGACGCGTTAGAAGCCGATCTCGGCTGCGTCGCGACAGCAGACGCGTTGTGGTGCGCACCGGGCAGCCCGTACCGTAGCTTGGCTGGGGCACTTTCCGCTTTACGTTTTGGGCGCGAGACCGCGGTACCGACTCTTGGCACTTGTGGCGGATGCCAGCACATCATTCTGGAGTACGCGCGCGGTGTGCTCGGCTTCGACGACGCGGAGGATACGAACTATAACCCGTACGGGTCTCGGCTATTCATTTCGGCTCTGACGTGCTCGTTGGCGGGAAAAACCATGCCGGTCAACCTGAAACCAGGATCATTGGCCGCCCAGTGCTATAAAGCCCGCAGAGCCAGCGAGCTTTATTATTGCAACTTCGGACTGAACCCGACCTACCGGCAGACGCTCGATGACGGCGGACTACGCGTCACCGGAGTCGATGACGATGACGAAGCTCGTGTCTTCGAGCTTCCGGGGCATCCGTTTTACGTCGCCACGCTGTTCGTGCCGCAGAATCGCTCGACTATCGAGGAACCCCACCCGCTTGTGACGGCACTGTTGTCTGCAGCGGCAAACCGTCAACGCGTCGAACCGCCAGACCAATCAGGCGCGAGCGTTCGGCCGCAGGTCTGACACGCGAACTCGATTGCAAGGTTGCCGATGACGAATCCCCCTAACGTGTTTGAATCACCAACGCCCACCAACTATTTGGGCGATGACGAGTTTATCCGGACCTCATACCGGGCTGTGCGTGCACTCGTGCGGGAATTGCGGCAACGAGCAGGTAGCGACGCGCCGTTCGCGAAAGCTGCCTTCGAATGGGTGCGTGACAAGGTGGCCACTCCTATGACGTCTCAGATCCCCGAATGACGTTGACGGCTAGTGAGGTCCTCGAACATCGCGTAGGCCTGTGCTGCGCGAAGTCGCACTTGCTGGCAGCGCTACTGCGCTCGTATGGCGTTCCCGCCGGACTGTGCTACCAACGGCCTGTCCGCGGTGACGGGACACGTCCTGCACGGACTCGTCGCGCTCTACCTCGACGAGGGATAGCACCGCCAGGATCCGCGCGGAAATGAAGAACGTACGTGTCGAGGTCGAACATCACCCCGTCATCGACGTCGGTCGCGGCCGATGTCCCGGATCACCCGGCAGAGTCGCTCGGCGGTGACGTCGACGTGTACGGCGTTGGCGTCGGCGTCCTTGGTCGGGCGCTCGGGTTCGTCGTCTACAGCCTCGTCATCGTCTGGTGCGCCACCCACGGCCACCACCCCGACGACCTCACCGCCCGGCACGCCGCCCAACTCTGTACCGGCACAGGGCCCTTCGAAGACATGCTCACCAAGCTCCGCGGAACCCTTCTCGCAGCTCGAATTACCGAAGTTTGGCCCAGCTCAACTCGAACCCCACAAACACCGCGATTACCAACTGGCCTGCGCAGCGACCGCCGCATGGGTGCGAAAGTCAACAGGTCGGTATTGCCGCATATATGCGCCAATACACCTATACGCGTCAAAAGCCGAGCGCCACAACAAAAAGACAAGCCAGCCAACTACACAGGGCGGAAACTCCTGGTAGGTAGTGCCGTGATTCGGCCCATTCGTAGTGTTGTTGTTGCGATCAAGGGATCGCAATCAGCGCTGGGTTGCCAGGTACGGAATTCCTTGCGGGGCGTGGCCAGGGTTGGGGGATCGGGCGCAGCCGCACGCGTTGAGGCCACCAGAACCACCGGCCCAGGAGCGCGGCGAGCGAGGGTGTCATGAGCGAGCGCACCACCAGGGTGTCGAACAGCAGGCCCAGCCCGATCGTGGTGCCCACCTGACCGATGACGATGAGGTGGCTGACCGCCATGGCCATCATCGTGAAGGCGAACACCAGGCCTGCAGAGGTCACCACCGATCCCGTGCCGGCCATTGACCGGATGATGCCGGTGTGAAGTCCGGCGTGGATTTCTTCCTTCATGCGCGACACCAGCAGCAGGTTGTAGTCCGCGCCGACCGCCAGCAACACGATCACCGACATCGGCAGCACCATCCAGTGCAGCGGAATACCGATGAGGTGCTGCCAGAGCAGGACCGAAAGTCCGAAGGAGGCGCCAAGACTCAAGACCACCGTTCCGACGATTACGGAAGCCGCCGCGATGGCCCTGGTCAGTAACACCATGATCAAGAAGATCAGGATCAGTGCGGCGACCGCGGTGATCATCAGGTCGTAGTCAGCGCCCTGCTGCATGTCCTTGAACATGGCCGCACTGCCGCCGACGTACACGGTCGAGCCCTCCAGCGGGGTGCCCTTGATGGCGTCGGCGGCGGCGATGCGCAGCGGTTCGATGTGCGAGGTGCCCTCCTGGCTCAGCGGGTCGCCCTGATGGAAGACTGTGAACCGGACGGCGTGCCCGTCGGGTGAGAGGAACAATTTGATGCCGCGCTTGAAGTCGGCGGTCTGGAACGCTTCGGGTGGCAGATAGAAGGTTTCGTCGTTGCGGGCGGCGTCGAACGCCTGTCCCATTGCTGTCGAGTTCTGCTGGGTGGCGATGGTCTGGTCTTGCTGCGCCTTCTGCGCTTGATACTGGTTGAGCAGAAACTGCTTCTGATTTTTCATCGTCTGGATCATCGCCGGCATCTGTGCCGCCAGCTGGGGGGTCAGATCAGCCAGCCGATTGATGTCGGGCACGAGATCCTGGATGTCGTCGGACAACGTGCTGATGCCGTCGAGGGAGTCGAAGACCGAACGCAGGGCCCAGCACGCCGGGATGTCGAAACAGTGCTTCTCCCAGTAGAAGTAGCTGCGCAGCGGCCGGAAGAAGTCGTCGAAGTCGGCGAGGTGATCCCGAATCTCGTTGGTGTGTGCCGAGGTTTTGGCGAACTTGTCGGCCATTTTGCGGGTGACGTCGGCCATCTGCAGGGTGATGCTCTGCATCTTCGTCATCGAGTCGATGGTCGTCTGCATCTCGTCGGCCTGCTTGAGCGTGTTGGCGAGCACCTTTTGCTGATAGTCGTTGTTCATCAGCTGGCCCGTCCCGCTTTGACTCAGTGTGTAGGCCAGCGATGCATGCTCGATCGGTTTGCCATCGGGCCGCGTGATGGTTTGCACCTGAGCGATGCCGTGCACGCGGACCATGGCCTTGGCGATCTTGTCGATCACCAGGAAGTCGGCCGGGTTGCGCAGATCATGGTCGGCCTCGACCATCACCAGCTCGGGGTTCATCTTTGCGTCGGAGAAGTGCCGGTCGGCAGCGGCCATTCCGACGTTTGCGGGTACGTCTGCCGGCAGGAAGATGCGGTCGTTGTAAGTGGTGTGGTAGCCGGGCAGGGTGAACAGGCCGACAAGGGCCAGGGCGGTGGCCATCACCAACACCGCGCCGGGCCACCGCACGGTGGCCGATCCGACGCGGCGCCAACCCCGCGCACGGCCCCACCGCTTTGGTTCGAGGACTCTGCCAAAACGTGTGAGGATCGAGATGAGCGCGGGTCCGAGCGTGAGGGCCGCGGCGACTACGATCGCCATGCCGACCGACAGTGGGACGCCCATCGTCTGGAAGTACGGCAGCCGGGTGAAGTGCAGACATAGTGTCGCTCCGGCGATGGTCAGACCCGACGCAAGCACGACGTGCGCGGTGCCGTCAAACATCGTGTAATAAGCCGACTCTCGGTCTTCACCGGAGCGCCGCGCTTCCTGGTAGCGACCGATCAGAAAGATCGAGTAGTCCGTGGCGGCGGCGATGGCCAGCGTTACCAGCATGTTGGTGGCGAAGGTGGTGAGCCCGAAGACCTGGTGGTATCCCAGGAAGGCGACGATGCCGCGCGCTGAAAGCAGACCGGCCACCACCATCCCGAGTGTGACGGCCACCGTGACGACCGACCGGTACACAAGCAGCAGCATGATGGTGATGACGGCGAAGGTGAGCCCCTCGATCATCTCCATGCTGGCATCGCCCACGGCGTTTTGATCCGTCGATGTGGCTGCGGGTCCCGTCACGTAGGCCTTGACGCCGGGTGGCGCCTTGACCTCATTCACGATGGTGCGCACTGCTTGTACCGACTCGTTGGCCAAGGCCTCGCCTTGGTCGCCGGCGATGTAGACCTGAACGTAGGCAGCCTTACCGTCGATGCTTTGCGCGCCGGCCGCCGTCAACGTGTCGCCCCAGAAGTCCTGGACGTGCTGAACGTGTGTGGTGTCGGCGCGGAGTTCTCGAACGATCTGGTCGTAGAACGCGTGCGCATTGGCGCCGAGTGGATGAGCGCCCTCGAGCACGATCATCACGTTGCTGTTGGTGTCGTATTCCTTGAACACCTCGCCGACGCGCTTGGTGGCGATGAGTGCTGGTGCGTCGTTGGGGCTCATCGACACCGCCCGTAGGTATCCGACTACTTCGAGCTGGGGAACGCTGGTATTGAGAACCGCGACGACCGCTATCCAGGCTAGGGCGATCGGAATGGCGAAGGTGCGCAGCAAGCGGGGCAGCCGTGGGCGGTCGGCAAGGCGCGCAGTCGCGACGGCGTCGGTCGCGGCGTCGTCGGTGGGAGCGCTCATGCTGCCTTCACCAGGCAGTACGTTGCAGCGTGCGCCCCCTGGGCCATCCTTTCATCCTTCACGTGGTCATCGACGATGACGCGGCATCCGATCGAGTGCCCGTCGCCCTGTGCCAGCAGGTTCGGCATGACAGAAGGGACCGTGGTCTCCAGCTTCAACGACCACGGGAGGGACACATCCCCCGCCCGCTGCGGCAACCCATTTAAGTCGGTGTAATTGACGACTGCGGTTCTGCCGCTTCCGAATACCTCATAAATGACGACCTTCGGATTGAACTTCTCGGCGGTATCCGACCCGACCGGTGTCACCACCGCCCCCGCTGAGCCGAACACCGACCGAAGGTGGGCCACGCTGACGACCCCAAGGGCCACGGCCACCACAACCAGGACGGGCAACCACACCCGCTTGACGGTCACGATCACCGCGGCCTCCCGCCTCCGCACGCCCTCTGTCGGTGGATTCAAGGCCTGACCTTTCGACGATGAATGCTGCAGACCGACGCCGGCCGGCAATCGATAGCCAATCTAAATCGTTAAGTGGATAAGGTCAATCCGCTTATGGACGTAGGTAACGCACATCACTAAGCTGAGCCAGATGAGTGACCAACTGTGCCGCGGCCTGCGCAGGGACGCCGAACGCAATCGGCAGCGCGTGCTCGGGGCGGCCCGCGAGTTGTTCGCGATCAGGGGCTTAGAGGCCACCCTCAACGAGGTCGCCCATCACGCGAATGTCGGTGTGGGCACGGTCTACCGGCGCTTTGCCACTAAGGAGGACCTGCTCGAAGCCGTCTTTGAGGACTCCATCGACCAGGTCGCCGCCCTCGCCGAGGTCGCGCTGCGACTCGAGGACTCGTGGGACGGCTTCGTGTGGTTCGTCGAGCACATGTGTGAGTTGATGGCCACCGACCGGGGTTTGCGCGAGATGGTGAATAGCAAGGCGGGTGGCTACCGTGTCGAATGCGCTCGAGAACGGCTTGCCCCATTGCTGTCCAAGCTGGTGGAGCGGGCACGCGACGACGGCCACCTACGTCCAGGCATCGGGCACACGGACATGCCGGTCGTCGGCTTGCTCGCGGGAACGGTCAGCGAATGGGCCGGTCACGTCGACCCGCAGTTGTGGCGCCGCTACGTCGCACTACTCCTTGACGGCATGCGTATTCAAGTAGGTCAGAAGCGCCTTGCGGTCAGGGGGCTCAATGACGACCAGATGGACGAAGCGATGCGGGGATGGCAACCGGCAGGCTGAGCGCCGCACTTCGCTTTCCCAAGCTGCGGCAGGGTTCGTACTTTCCGGACTGACTGCTGGAACGGCGCAAACGTGCGGAGCGGGCCCTGACGGCCGCGGTGGACACCTGCTACCTGCTGGGGGTGTCGACGCGGCGGATGGACAAGCTCGTCGACCCCCTGGGCGTCACCAGTTTGTCGAAGTCGCAGGTGAGCGTGATGGCCAAGGAACTCGACGCCGCCGTGGAAGCGTCTCGGACTCGGCCGCTGGACGCCGGCCCGTGCACGTTTATGGCTGCCGACGCCCCGGTGCTCAAGGTCCGCGAGGGCGGCCGGGCGGTCAACGTGCACGTGCTGATCGCGGTCGGGGTCAACGCGGAGGGCTACCGCGAGATCCTGGGCGTCGACGTCACCACCGCCGAGGATGGGGCGGGCTGGTTGACCTTCCTGCGGTCGCTCACCGCCAGAGGGCTCTGCGGGGTCAGGTCGGTGACCTCCGATGCCCACGCCGGTCCGGTGGCCGCGATCGGTGCCACTTTGCCCGGTGCAGCCTGGCAGCGGTGTCGCACCCACTACGCGACGAACCCGATGGCCATCACCCCGAAGGCGTCGTGGCCGTGGGTACGCACACTGCTGCACTCGGTTTTCGACCAATCCGACGCCGATTCCGTTGCAGCCCAATATGGCCGGATCGCCGATGCACTGACCGACAAGCTCCCCAGGGTAGCCGACCACCTCGAAGACGCCCGCGTCGACCTGCTGGTGTTCACCGCCTTACAACCCGATCCGCGTGGCGTCGCGTCCTACTTGCCTCGAGTCGGGGGGTTGGACAAGCGCAATCCTACAGTGCCCCAGCCTATTTCGGCCTCGGTGCGAGGCTGCTGTCCGGTCTGGTCGGGTGTTGGTGGTGGTTGGGGTTGGAAGGCGTCGTACCACCACCAGTCGGTGCGTTCGCCGCTGCGGCCGGGGTAGGGCGGCACAGCGGGCCGGGGACCGGTGGGCGGGCGCGCGAGTGATCCCGGGCTCAGTGGCCGCCCGTCGCTGTCGGTGACTTCGAACGCGTCGGCGGGACCGGTGATGGTGATCTCGCCGCGGTGGTGCAACCGGTGGTGATAGGGGCAGGCCAGCACCAGGTTGGCCAGCTCGGTCGGGCCGCCGTCTTCCCAGTGCCAGATGTGGTGGGCATGCAGGCCGCGGGTGGCCCCACAGCCCGGGACCGCACGACAATTCCCGGACGCTCGGCGACTGCTACTGCAACTGGTCCGCCTTACGTTGCAGGTTCTGTTCCACCTCGGCCTGCCAGTGCTCGTTGGCGGTGCTGGTGTCGACCTCGAACTCGAAGCGGTCGGTCATCTCGGCCGTGACGTCGGCGGCGTCGACGTAGAACTGCTCATACCAGCGGCGCAGCTGGTAGACCGGGCCGTCCTCTTCCACCAGCAGCGGGTTTTCGATGCGGGTCTTGTTCTTCCAGATTTCGACGTCCTGCAGGAAGCCCATGCTGACGCCCTCGGTGAACGCCTTGGAAAGTTTCTCCGTGTCCGCCTCATCCATGCCTTGGGGCTTCTGTACGGAGATGCCCCATTGCAGCATGAACGAATTCTGCGTGACGGGGTAATGGCAGTTGATCAGAATCGACTCCACCTGGTAGCCGCCGTAGCTGTTGTGCAGCCCCCTGTGTGACAGGGTTGGGTGAGACAACGGCAGTAGCCGTTCATCGCTACAGGGCGAGACAGGATCACCATTTCCGTGACTATGACGATCGCATC
>NZ_JBYCLA010000623.1:0-5290 GCF_057473665.1 Mycobacterium sp. TH-M25 | reverse complement strand
CGGGCGTGGAAGCGGTAGGTGCCGTCGATCTGGGGTCCCATCATGATCGCCGCACCCATCTCGCACAGGTTGCCCATGCCGCGCGCACAGTACGAGCAGCGTCCACAGGCCGGCAGGAACGTCAACACCACCGAGTCGCCCTCTGCGAGATCCTCGACGCCGGGCCCGACCGCGGCCACGGTGCCGGCACCCTCGTGTCCGCCCACCACCGGCAGCGGGATTGGCAGGTCGCCGGTGACCAGGTGTTCATCGGAATGACACAACCCGGTTGCAGTCAGCCGGACCAGCACCTCATCAGGGCCGGGGGGGTCGAGCTCAACCTCCTCGACCTCCCACTTCTGGCCCAGTTCCCACAGAATCGCTGCGCGTGTCTTCACCGTTTCACCCCTTCAACCTCGGTGCGTCTCCTTGAGCTCGCCATGCAACGTCGACGCCCGCTCGACGATCCCGGAGACACCCAACTACACGTCCCGCATCGTCGCCTTCACCACGACACCATCCCGCTCAACGGACCAGCCGAGCGCTGCGGCTCACGCATCGATGAGGTCCTGCCGGTGCTCGCTCTCCAGCATCAGACGGTATTCCGGGAACAAGTTCTTGGCCTGCGGTATCAACTTGATCAGCTTGGCCACCGGACCTTTGGCCCGCACCGTGCCCTTGGCCATCGCCACCGTCAAGTTCACCTTGCCCAACCAAAACTTGTTTCCCGTGTCCGCAGACATGAACAACTCGACATTGGGCACCGCGGTACTCGACGCTCCGGTCTCGACGACCTTATTAGGCATATCCACCGTCACCACCGCATCCGGATCGGTGTAGCGAACCCGTAAGACCACCCCCGAACCCGCCAGCTTGTCAGCCAACCCCTCCTTTTCCAGCCCACGCCTGAAAATTCCACCCAGATAGGTGTAAACCTCGTCCTCATCAGCGAATACAGCCATCCCGACCTCGTCTTGTAGATCCATAGCTTGCGACGTACTCAATACCAGGGCCGACTGCGCTGCTCGCCGGACGGAAGCAGCGAATGCTTGCTCCCGCCCGCAAGAGCTGCCTCAGCAGGCGCTTGCCGACTTCGCGCGGCGCCGGTCAGGCCGACGCGCCGGCCAGAGCTTTGCGATCTTCATCGGCGAAATCGTCTTCGAGCTGAACCGGCGTGTAGTCGATATCGATGTCAGCAACCGGACGCCCCCGAGCGCTCTCGATCGTGCCCAACCTGCGCATCCCCTTGTCGGTCGCATAGCGGGTCAACTCGTCGACAGTCAGCCCGAACGGGACGTTGTCACCATAGGGGGTTAGCAGTTCTTCGATCATCTTCACACCCAGAGGAATCAACTCGGTCATGCGTGTTTCGAACACCGACCAATTGGCGTCGTCTGCGGCGATGTGACGCCGGCAGGTGAAGGTGCCCCACGCCATGTGGCGTCGCTCGTCGTCGCCGATGCGTCCGATGAACTCCTGCATACCGGGAAGTATGCCGCGGTCCACACAGATCTTGTGCCAGGCGTAATATCCGGTCAGCGCCAACATCCCCTCCACGATGTGGTTGTAAGTCGTGGCTGCGCGAATCTGGGCGGCCGGTGAGGGATCGATGACGAGGGCTCCGAGTGATTCCGAAAGCTCTTCGTTGAAAATCTTCTGGTACGCCGGCGAGTGGTAGCCATGCAGATCCTCGGTAACCCCCACGGCATCCAGCCATAACCGGAAACCCTGTGTGTGCTTGGCCTCTTCGAAGGCGAACTGGGTCAAAAACATCTCGTCGCCAAGCCGGCCTTCGGCCCGCATCGCGGCCATGAACGGTTGAATATCCTGCGTGACAGCTTCTTCACCGGCTAGAAATGCTGCGCACAATCGCGCCGCGAGGTCGCGTTCGGTGTCCGACAATGTCTCCCAGTCCTTGCGGTCGCGGGAGAAGTCAATATCGGCTGGATTCCAGAACTTCGCGTTGCCCCCGGCGAACAGCTTGAGCGGCAAACTGTTCCAGTTGAGTCCGCCCGCAGCCAGCGAGCCGTAAGCCGTTCTTGTCATGGTGGTGATCTCCTTGTAGTTGTGTGTGTAAATCTCGGCCTCGGACTATTGCGGTGCCTTGCCGTTGGTCGCCTCAAAGTCAGCTTTTGCAATGGTTTACGGGTAAGCGGAGCGGGCGTCATCGGTTCGCCCCGCTTGTCGGCGGCCTGCTGATAAAGGCTGCCCTTGGCAACCCCGGCACGGCGCGATCACGTGCAGGCTGCCGCAAGAGAACCCGTGCGAGCCCAACTCCGCCTCGGCGGCTTCGGCCACTGCCGCCTGCCGAAACGAGTCGACGTGAGCCCACGTAACCGTCAGCATCTAGCCTCCTCGACTCGAATCGAACCGGTAAAAATCACGAGCGGTCATTTGTGCATGATGCACGTCACAAGCAACGCTGCACTTTGAGCAACACCATGCGGCGGCACCGCCGTCACGGTGTTGGAATACGGGCCACCGCCGTAGTTTCATTGTCGCGACCACAGCGACGCCGGGCTACTAGCGCGCGTGCCAATCAGTGGCCTCCGCGGGCCAAGCGCCGCTCGATCGAATTACGAGATTGGGGCGCGAACGGTCGCCACGAGCCCGCCGCCGTTGCGCGCGCTGAAATCGACGCGCCCACCGATCGCCTCAAGGATTTGCTGCACGATCCATAGGCCCAGCCCGGTGGTGCCGCGCCGGTCACCAACGCTGACGTATTTGGCCGTCAGCTGGCCCAGACTCTGCGTGGGTATGCCCGGTCCGCGGTCGGCTATCGCGATGACGACCTCGTCGCCCCTGCGCAGGCACGTTACGTCGATGGGGGCATCCCGGCTATGTCGCGATGCGTTCTCCAGCAGGTTGGTCAGCACGCGCCGCAGTCCCTGGGCGTTGACCGCGACCGCGCCCACGTCGTCAGCCACCGTCCACCGCAGCTGCGGTGGCACCAGCCCCACGGCATCGGCCGCAGCTGTGATCAAGCCGGGCATGTCGACGCGGCGGACCCGGCCCGCTGAGAATGTTGGGCGCCGGCTCAACGCCACGTCGGATAACGCGTCGAGCATGTCACCGAGGTGCTGAACGTGCCGGCCGGCCAGCTGCGCGCTGGCAGCGCGGTCGGACTCCGACATCGGCCTCACCGATGTGAGCGCAGCCATGAGCGCCTCCAAGGAGGTTATGGGGGTGCGGAATTCATGCACCAGCACCTGTAGTCCGTCCTGTTGCGACTGGTAGGACTGCAAGAGCCGGCTTCGTAGATCGCGTTCCTCTTCGGCGGCGGCGTGCTCGGCCTCGGCTTCTACCAACGCACGGATGCTGGATTGGTGCTCGCGTTCGGCTAGGTTTGACAACCCCGCGGTGATGAGCGCGGTGAACAACAGGTACAGCGCCCACCAGCTACTCTGTGGCACCGGAGAGAGATCGGCACCAGCCGCGGTGGAGGCAAGTAACGCGACGCCGAGGTAACCGGTACCCAGTAACAGTCCCAATAAAAGAGTTTCGGTGAACGACAATCGGGCCGCGGAGGCAACCACGACCAGCACCAGCACCGACACCGCTGGGCTGTGCACCCCGCCGGTGAGTGCGATGAACACCAATGTGAACATCGAGTCGAAGGCGGTGACCATCCAGCGGTAACTGGTGCGGCGCACCTCGAGTCGCGGATAAGCGAACACGATTGCCGAGTAGATCATTGCCGCTGCTATCAGGGCCGCGGCATAGACGCGCACCCCCGCGGGCTCGAAGGGCACCAGCACCCCGATCGAGATCACTACCGCGACCCGTACGGCGATGACGGTGCGACCCAGCCCGTAGCCGCTGCCGTATCCCTGCACCCTCCAACGGTGCTGAGTGACCCGTGTCACCGGCCCGACATTAGGACCGAGGTAGCGTTACGGCAATGACCGGCAGGCGGTTCGTCGTTGTGATCGTTGACGACCACGAGCTTTTCGCACAAGGCCTGGCTTTGCTGCTCGACCGCCAATCGGGCGAGTTGTTCACCGTGGGCGGGCACACGACCTACGTCGAGGAGGCTGCTGACATGGTAGCCCGTTGCGTTGCCGACGTCGCGATCATCGACCTGTCCATGCCCCCGCTCGGCGGGATAGCCGCCATCCGGCATATCAAGGCGCGCAATCCCACAACCCGGATTTTGGCGTTGTCGGGGACCGGCAACCTTGAGCTTGCCGAGGAGGCGCTGCGCGCGGGCGCCGACGGATTCCTGCCGAAGACGGCACGGCCCGAAGCTCTGGCCGGCCCACTGTGGACCGTCGCCGAAGGTCTGCGGGTCATCGACGGCGCGCTGCTTGATGCACTGCTAGCGAAGTCCCACGAACCGCGATCGGCGTTGCTGGATAGCCTCAGCGCGCAGGAGCTCCAGTTGTGGCGGTTGGTTGCCACGGGCATGGAGACCGGCGATATCGCGGAGCGGATGGTGGTGTCGGAGCGCACCGCCAAACGGATGGTGGCCGCGTTGCTGCACAAGCTCGGCGTCACCAATCGCATCGCTGCAGCGGCGATGGCCGGGCGGCTATTATTGCTCGACGATCTCGCCGAGGCCGACCGGTCTCACTAAGGATTCGAGTCCGCCGGTATGAGTCGGCTCCCGCAGCCGACATCGATTTGGCGTGGCCGAGCACCGACGTGGGCTCCGGAATAAGCTGCGTCCCAACGTCATCGCCTGCGCAAGTCGACGGGAAGGCCGTCGACGGGGATGGGCAGCGAGGTGTTGTCCCATCTGGCGGTGTAGTCGGGCCGCACACTCCAGGTGTAGGTGCGCAGCATCTGGTGCAGGATGGCTTTGACTTCGAGCATGCCGAAATGCATGCCGATGCATTTGTGGGCGCCTCCGCCGAAGGGGATCCAGGCGAAGCGGTGCGCGTTGTCCTCGCGCCGCTGTGAGTCGAAGCGCAGGGGATCGAAGCGGTCGGGATCGGTCCAGACGTCGGTGTCGTAGTGGTTGACCGCTGGAGTGATGGCCACCATGGTGCCGGCCGGGATGTAGTAGCCGGCAATGGCGGTGTCTTCGACGGTTTTTCGCATCACCAGGGGCACCGGGGCGAGAAGGCGCAGCGACTCTTTGATGACGAGGTCGAGGTCGGTCAAGCCCTCCAGATCGTCGATATCAGGGATCGTGTCGCCCAGGGAGTCGGATTGGGCTCGGACGCGGGCCTGCCAGTCGGGGTGTTTAGCCAGGTAGTAGGCGACAGCGGCGGTGGTGATGGTCGAGGTGTCGTGGGCAGCCATCATCAAAAAGATCATGTGGTTGATGACGTCGGCGTCGGTGAACTGTTCGCCGTCTTCTGTGCGG
>NZ_JBYCLA010000622.1:0-4519 GCF_057473665.1 Mycobacterium sp. TH-M25 | reverse complement strand
CGACGCTGGAAGCCACCAACGAGCAAGCCCTCCATCATGATTCGGCCGCAGATAAGGCAGAAGAGAACGGCGAGGTGCCCGACACCACCGCACCCGCGGCGCCGCGGCCGCGGCGCTCCGGGCGACAGGCACAGACTCCCCTCGGGGGAGCGCCGGCGGCAGTGCTCCACACCGATGGGCTGTGGCTCGGCGATGGATCCTGCGTCGCCACCGAACCGATCAGACACGTCGGGCAAATAGCGCAGTTGGCCTACGACCACGATCTCGGGTACCGGCTATCGGAGAAGTTCTCCGAACCAGGGCAGATCTGGCTGAGCGTCGAAACGTGCGAAGCAGTCGGCATCGACGTCGAGGCAATCGACTTCCGCGACAGCGCCAAATCGCTTCGCGCACTGACGAAGGGCACGCCGTTCATCGAACTCGCCATCGAGGACGGCTGGCGCTTCGGAGGCGTCGCAGAAGGCGAACAGTCCGGCCTGGGGACCTGGACACGCGTGTACCGGGACGGGGACGACAAGCGCGGCGTCTGGGTGGTCCTGACCGCGGGTCTCGGCGATACCGACGCCATGCCGATCTTCGCCGAAGACCCCACTCCGGCTCAGGTCGCCCGACGGCTCCAGCTTCTCGCCGATGCCCTGAAGTTCCCCTGGAAGATCAACGGGGGTGTGACGGCGGTCGACCTGATGCTGCAAGCACGTCCGAAAACGTGGTCCCCGGCCGACTGGAAGAACGTCGTGCTGGCGCCGTCGACGACCGAAGTGCCGTTCTCGATGGGCGACGTCGAATCGGACTTCAACTGGTCGCGGGAACCCACGAACCAGGAACGTGAACTGACCTACCTGCACGCCTACGACCGCGGCGGATCCTATGTCGCCGGCATCGCCGGAACCGAACTGCCGATCGGGGACCCCGTGCACCACCCGAGCGGCGTCGAGTTCGACCCCAAGGTGCCCGGCTACTACCTCACCGTCATCCCCGACCCGGAAGGCTGGCAGCAGCCCTACGTGCTCAACCCCCGCGGCCTGAAATTCAACGAACCGAAATGGGTGTGCACGCCGCGCATCGAGCGCGCCCTGGCGATGGGATACGAGCCCGAGATCCTGGAGGCGTGGACCTGGCCGCAGCACGGTCGCGTGCTGCTCGGTTGGTACGAGCGGTTCCGGGACGCCAGCACCAACCTCGACACCGAGGACCCCGACTTCCAGGCCGCCCGCAACCAGACGAAGATCGTCCGCGTCCACGGCATCGGCATCATCGGATCGGCCGAGTACCTCAAGGGCAGAACAGGATTCAGCCCCGAACGCAGACTGCACGTCATGGCCAAAGCCAACGCGAACATCAGCTACCGCATCAACGACATCGGACAGCGCAGCGGACGGTGGCCGCTCGCCGTGCTCAAAGACACCGTGTTCTACGCCTCCGACGACGCCGATCCCAACACGGCCTGGCCGGGCGCACCGAAGACCTTCGGCCGCGGGTTCGGCCAGTACAAACCGGAACGCTCCGGCCTGCTGGTCGACCAGCTGCGCTTCCTCACCGGCCGCGGCTATCAGGGCAAGGCCCAACTCACCCCGATTGACCACTGGCGTCGGGAGCACAATCTCTCGACTCACGGAAACGAGTGATGCGCAATGGCATTCGGGCGTCGCAGACAAAGCGGCAATAGGATCGGCATCCGCGACCTGGCGGACTATCGGATGCCCAGAGGCGACCGGCCGGTCGATGAGGAGGCCTTCGACGGGCGAAGCGTCGACGTCCAAGCGGCTTCGCGCGGACTGGGTGTGTCCACCAGGACGGTCCGCAACGTCATCGCCAATGCCCGTACGGCCCTGTCCGACAAGGTATTGGGCAGGATCAGCGGTCGCGCAGAAGCCGATACGACAACGGCGGCGTCGGCGCGAGGAATGCTGCAGGCGGCTTTCGGTCGAGGCCCCCGCGGCGGACCGGTGAACGCGAAGGCGGCCGCTCAGGCGCTCGGGGTCTCCCAGGGCACCGTGCGGCGGTGGGCGTCCGGTACGCAGAAGCCGTCGGCGGATCGCCTGAAATCCCTGCGGTCGGCCGCACGACGATCGACGACCACCAAACGCGGCAGGAAGGCCGCCGTCGACGAGTTCCGCAACAGCTCGGCGGGCAAGGACGCGCTCCAGCGAGGAACGACGTTCTGGGTCTTCGGCTACCAGGGTGTCCCGGCCCCCCTCGGAGACGACTACTCACGGGACAACCGCATGATGCAGCGAAACCTGACACCGGTGGAAGTCGAAGACATGCTGCGCAGATTCGAGGACGAAGGGATCGACGGCTTCCGGGACTGGCTGCACGCCCAGGGCACGGCCTACAGGATGGGCGAGGGCGAGTGGGAGTTCACCGACATCTACGACCTCGGGTTCGGGGACCGTCTGCAATGACGCCGGCAGCCCGAGCCGCGCCGGCCCGCGGGCCTCGGTGGACGCAGAAGCCGTTCGTGGACACGCTGATTGACTGCTACGGGCCCTCGGCTCGCGGCCCGATCGACGTCACCGCCGTCGCAAGTCATCTCGGCGTCACCCCGACGACCGTGCGGCGATGGTTGCACCACGACGGCGGTCCGCCCAGCCGGGTCAAAGCAAGGATTCCTCGGCACCGCATCGCTCGACTGCAGCGGGCCGCGGAAGCCATCGAGCGAGACAATGAAGGCAAGTACCAGTACGCCTTGGTGGCCCTCGACGACATCGAGGCCGGGCGCGTCCTCACACCGTGGCAAGAGCAAGGCTGGCTCGATCAGCACACCGTCGCGATCGTCGAGATCCACGGAAAGCCCTGGCATCAAGTCGTCGTCACCAAAGGCAACCACCGAGCGATGGCCGCGCTACGACTGCGCGCCCGCGTGCTCAGCACCGTCGCCGTGCCCAACCGCTTCCGGGCGGTCATCCTCGCTCACCAGGTCATGTGGCGGCTCCAGAACTGGCGAGTGCACCCTGCGAGAAGCCAACTCGCCATCGGGCGCACCCAGGTCTGGATGGCCGACGCCCCGCACGTCGACCTCGCCGCCGAAGCGCGCCGGCTCGACGAGTGGCTGCAGCAGCGGCGCGCAAGCCGGTGAGGTGAATCCAGTGGCCCAGTCGGCGAATTGAGATATATCAATCGCCTGCCTCATCGCTACGCACAGGCGCGCCACCGCTACTCGGTCTGCCCGGCGGGTTGCGTTTTCGCCGCCACCGGCCGTCGGCGCCGGTTATGCTTCGGCGATGGCGCTGATCAAGCGACTAAGTGAGCGGCGCAAGATCCGACGCACCGCCGAACAGTCGCTCGCGCAGAACCCGATGTTCGCGTCCCCACCGCCACCGGTGGCGCCGCAGTACCCACGACCACCCCGCCCCAACGCTGACGCACCAGAAACGCCGGCACCGTCGGCCATCGTCGCCGAACCGTCGTCCGAGCGCTCACCGCAGCCGGCGGCGACTGTAGACGAGCGCGCCGCCACACGCAGAAGCGCTGCCGCGGCAGATCCGACGCCGCCGAACCCGGCAACGCCCGACAGGGGCGATGAGGTCACGCGAACCCCGAGTGCGACCACCGCGGCGGCGGCGCCGGCGGAATCCCCGCAGCAGCAGTGGCAGCTGCCGCAGTGGCAGTACACCACCAAACGCACGCGAACCAACCAGCGTCAACAGCGCAGCCCAGGCCGGTGATGTGCGCGGGTGTGCAACTGGCGAAAACACCCAGTTGAACACCCGGCAGGGATCTGGATCAACGCGCCGGAGAGTAAGCCGCGGTGCGCCTCCCAGGGTGCAGGTAGGGCGGCCGCACGGTGGCCGCCCCGACCGCTCCGGTGGTGACGCCGGCGAGGTCGTCGAGGCAACGCAGCGGAGCGGTGCGGCCGAGGACGCCGGGTTCGTGTTCGTGGCCGGCCGCCCAGTCGGCGACCTCGGGAGTCTCCCGGACGTCCCAGCGGGTCACCCGGCCCTCACCGACGCCGCGGTGCTTGCCGATGGACGGTAGGTCGGTGAGGAGATCGCTGATGCCGTCGGGATCGCCGACGGCGCGCCAGGTGAGCGCGGTGACGGGGTGCGCGATGACGGGGACGACGCGTCGCTGGTAGCGACCGATGCTGTCGGAGACGACCTGGCTGCCGATGGACGGGCTGAGGTGCTGAAGCCGCGTACGATCCGTTCGCGATGTGCGCCAACGGATGTCGGTGTCCTCACCGCCGCGGTGGGGATGCAGATCGGCGAAGGTGGCCATCCAGTGCCAGTCGGGATCACGGTCGGGATCGCCGCAGCGGGCCAACGGCAACTCGAGGATCTCCGGTTCTTGATCGTGATGGTAGGCGAAGAATTCGCCGGCGGCTCGGGCTTCCCACTTGCGGCGGTGCCAGAGCACGGACGCCAGCAGGCCGTCGAGGGCAACGCCCCACGGCCGGGATAACACAACTCCGTGAGGCGTGCTGGCGGTGATCTGAAGGGCGATCATGGGTGCTTCAGCTCAGTTGTGTGAGCGCGGCGATCGCGTCCGCGCGGTGGGCGCTCAACTCAGCGGCCCA
>NZ_JBYCLA010000621.1:0-3362 GCF_057473665.1 Mycobacterium sp. TH-M25 | reverse complement strand
GCCAGGAGATGACACAGCCATGCCCGCGTGCCGCGACCAAGCTGTTGCCAGGGCCTCGCAGTCGATCGCCCATCGGTGTGGTCTGCCGACGAAGGTCGCGGAGAAAACCATCCTGACCTGCGGTGTCGGGTAGCCCCGGCGCATTGCTGCGCCGGGGCCCCCTCAGAACCGTGCGAGCGAGTTTCCCCGCACACGGCTCAAGCAAGCCCCGAGGGAGTTGCGGGTTCCGGTCTCGTGCCTGTGCGAGCCCGAAGGCTGCGGTGGCATGAGGTGTGTACCAGGCGGGTTCGGTTTCCGTCCGGCGTGCCGCCTCGCCCGTGGTGGGTGAGGTAGTCGGCAGCGATCGCCCGTTTGACGATGCTCAGCCACCAGCGTTCCCACTCGTGGGGGGATTGCGGGGGCTGATCCGGGGTAAGGACGTGGGTCCCGCACAATGGACAGCGCCCGTCCTGTTCGACAAGCAGGCGCAAGTTGTAACTGTCCAACGGGGCCAACATCTTTCGCTGCCGTGCGGCCCAGTACTGGGTCAGGTCGGGGTCGTCTTTAGACGCCCCACCCGCAACCAGCCGATGCCGGACGATTTTGGTCCAGGAAAACTTGGTGAGGTAGGCGATATCGCCACGATCGTTGATTACCCGATCGCGGGCACCGAACACCCACCGGTCATTCCTGAATCGGTTGAACCTGCCGAAGTAGCGGCGCACGATCCACTTCTTCGACTTATTGGGGTGGGTGCGGCGCGCCCACCGATAGGTGAGACACCACACGTAGCTATCCAGCGCCGCGAACGCTTTGCTGGACACCGCCCCCCGGTAGTAGGCGGCCCAACCCCGGATGATCGGGTTGAGCCTGGCGATGAGTGCCACCGCGTTGGAGCCACGCATGCCGCGTATCTCCTCGGCGAGCCTGCGCCGGATTCGCCTGACCGCATCCTGGCTCGGTTTGATTAACAGCTTGCCCGGCCGACCACCGCGCCGGTATCGGCGCACAGTGAAGCCGAGAAAGTCGAAGCCCTCTTCGAGGTGCGCGATGCGCGTTTTGTCCTCGTTGAAAACCAGACCCCTCGGCGCCAGCCACCCGGCGAGCCGCTCCTTGACATCTTCGGCCTGTCGCTGCGAAACACAACAGACCACCATGTCGTCGGCATACCTGACCAGAATCGGGGTTCCCGGCATCGCTGCCCCAGTGTTGACACCGGTTTGGCGGTAACCGACCCCGGCGGCCTCCTCCAGCCCGTGCAGCGCCACGTTCAACAGCAACGGGCTGATCACCCCGCCTTGCGGAGTTCCCTCCTCGGTCGGGGCGAAGCCCTTACCCGGTTCGAACACGCCCGCCGCAAGCCAGCGCTTGATCAGTTCCCGCGCGGGGAATCCGTCGAGCGCATCGAGCAGCCGGTCATGATCGATCCGATCGAACGCGGCCGACAGGTCGGCATCGAGAATCCAGACCCGTTGGGCACGAGGGCCTTTCAGGGTCCAATACAACGAGCTGACCGCGTCAGCGCAGCCACGGCCAGGACGAAACCCGTATGAGCGGGCCTCGAATTTAGCCTCCCACTCCGGTTCCAGCGCGTTGCGGACCCGCGCCTGATGACACCGATCCATCAACACCGGAATACCGAGTGGACGCTGCTTGCCGCTGGCCTTCGGAATGTACACACGCCGAACCGGCATCGGGTCCCAGCTCGCGCGACCGCGGTGCACACGCACCGCCATATCCGCCCGCTCTGGTGACGACAAGGCAACCTCGCCATCAATCCCCGCCGTCCGACGCCCGGCATTACGCTGGGTAACCTGCCGCACACTCACCAACGTGTTCGACCACGACCCCAGCATCAATTTCTGCAGCGACCGGACCATGGCCCAGTCCTGCTCCCGCGTCGCCTTGAAGATCCTGCGCCGCAACCGGATTACGTTCTGCTCATGAGCACGCCAATCGACGAAATCCCACTCCACAGCGACGCCCTCGGGTCCGTTCACCACAATGGTGTCCAACTTGCCCCTTCGGTTCATCAGGCCGTCGGCCTCGGTGTTCAAAGGCTCACCTGCCCACGTCAGCACCCTTACGAGCCCGGCCCCGCTTGGGCCGGCATCCGGCCGGTTCCCCACGACGACCACCGGAAGCAGCGGTCACACCGTCGCGAGTCCCGTCGCCTTTCGGCCACCGGCATCCGCTTCTTGAGCATCCTGTCCCGCCGAGGGATTGCGCCCCTCTTACGATCGGCCTACCGGACCGATTCGGCCCGGACCCCGACGGGGTTTCCACGTTCCACGCACACAAGACACGACCGGAATGGGTGCCCCCTATACCCCGAGGCCAGCGGTGTTCCCACGACCGGCCCTCACTGCCCGGTCGCCGCTTGCCGCCCCTTCCAGCGGCCAGGCCCTATCACCCAGGTATTCGTCCCGTCGTCCAGGGCTAGAAATAACGAGGCATCATCAGGGGTTCACTTGCGTTCACCCGCCCGGTCTTCCCCTCACCCGGTTGCTCCCCCAGACGGAACAGGGGCCCTTGAGCTTTTACCCTGGGCTTCGCACCCCAACGGACAAGACCCGTCAACGCACGCCAAGGCGGGGATCGATCTGGAACACTGATCGAGAACTACGCACCCGGCATGACCGGCCTCCAATCTGCGAGTCCACTTGCTATGCGCGACTTCGCGTCGCACGTGAGAATTTTCCTTACTGGTATCAAGAATCTGGTTCCCGAGCATCATCGGCCACATCGTCGTCTCAGCGCATATAGAAGACCGCGAGATTGACGAACAATTCATGTGGGAGATCACGGGGACGATCACGTCGAAGGAGGAGCAAAGAGGTCCGATCACGTCGCGCACGCGCGTGTCTGTGGTTCGCTGTCCCGACCGTCGCGTCTCGTGGGCAAACTCATCGCCGGGGAGTCCACTAAATGCCAGAACCTTGTCGGCCTGTCACATAGGCTTTAGACGATGTCTTCCGAGAAGTCTCAAAACATGCACTGAGCTGCGGAAATGACATGAGTCCCTGCTATAATTGAAAACGATAACCAACAACATTAAACGGAGACTCAGGCTGTGGCGCTGAAGAAGTCTGACCTGTATTCATCGCTCTGGAAGTCCTGCGACGAGCTACGCGGCGGGATGGATGCGTCTCAGTACAAGGACTACATCCTGACGTTGCTGTTCGTAAAGTACGTATCGGACAAGGCGAAAGCCGACCCCAACAGCTTGATCGACGTGCCGAAGGGTGGCTCGTTCGACGACATGCTCGCCGCCAAGGGTGACAAGGAGATCGGCGACCGCTTCAACAAGATCATCGCGGCGCTGGCGGAAGCCAACGGCCTGCAGAAGGTCATCGACCTCGCCGACTTCAACGACGAGGAGA
>NZ_JBYCLA010000620.1:0-6446 GCF_057473665.1 Mycobacterium sp. TH-M25 | reverse complement strand
CGTCGGCGCGATGCGCCTCGTTGACGAAGATCGACTGCTCGATCGGACCGAGGCCCAAGCCGCCGAACTCTTTTGGCCAGCCGACGCCGAGCTTGCCGTCCTGGCCCATCCGCTTGATCACCGCGCGGTAGGCCTCGTTGTGACGGTCCTTCTCCATCGCCTTCATCTCGTCGGACGAGATCAGGTTCGAAAAGTACTGCCGCAGTTCGGCTTGCAGCTGACGCTGCTCGGGGGTCAGGTCGATGAACATTGCGCTCCGCTCAGGCTGTCTTGCTGGCGATCCGATGCGCCCGGCTCCGCCGCGCTTGCGATCGCCACCAGATCGAGGCGATGTGATGGCCCGCCAAGCAGGCGAGTCAGGTCTTTGATTGTGGAGTAGTAGCGGTGCATCGGGTAGGTGATGTCCATCCCCATACCCCCGTGCAGGTGGTGACAGATCTGCATCACCCGCGGCGCCTGCGAGGCGATCCAGTAACCGAGCACATCGAGATCTTGGCCGGCGTCGAGGCCTTCACCCAGTCGCCAAATCACCGAGGTCGACGCCAAATCGATGGTCCGCGAGGCGATGTAGACCTCGGCGAGTTGCGCCGCGACCGTCTGGAAGGTTGACAGCGGCCTGCCGAACTGATGCCGCATTCCCACGTAGTCGGCGGTCAGTCGCAATGCGCCGGCCACCAGGCCGGCGGTGTAGGAACCTATCGCCGCCAGCGCCAACTGATTCACCCGCTGCGCTGTCGCCCCGACCAGCACGTCGTCCTCGGCCACCGCCACGTCGGAGAAGGTGACGACGTACTCGTCAGATCCGTTGGACGTCGGGGTTTTCGAGATCTGCACACCGTCGGCTTCGGGTGACACGAGGACGACAGCGCTGTCGGCGGTGACCAGTAGCCATTCGGCATTCGCGGCATACCCCACACCGACTTTGGTTCCCGACAGCCGGCTGTGCACGAAGGTAGTCGCTGGCCGATCCGGAAGCGCGGTGCCGGGCTCGTTGAGTGCGGCGGTGAGCACCGACCCCTTGGCGACGCCTGCGAGGTAGCGGTCTTGCTGCCCACCGGAAGCCAAGTCCAGCAACGGAATCGCACCAAGTCCGATGGTGGCCAGCGCCGGGCTGATCAAGCCGTGTCGACCGATCTCGGTCAGCGCCGTGGCGATCTCCGGCAGGCCGACACCGTCGCCGCCGGCACGCTCGGGCACCGGCAAGGCCGTCACACCGCCGGCGACCAGCGCCTCCCACGTGTTGGCCCGGTCGAGAACCGAGGTGACGACATCGGCAACGGCCTGCTGCTCAGGATCCGGCGTGAAGTCCATCAATTCACGACCGCACTCTTGCCGGAGTAGTCGACGTGCCAGTGCTTGATGCCGTTGAGCCAGCCTGACCGCAGCCGCTCCGGCTCGCCGATCGGCGTGAGATCGGGCATGTGGTCGGCCACCGCGTTGAAGATCAAATTGATCGTCATCCGGGCCAAGTTGGCGCCGATGCAGTAGTGCGCACCGGTCCCGCCGAAGCCGACGTGCGGATTCGGGTCGCGAAGGATGTTGAAGGCAAATGGATCGTCAAAGACCTCGTCGTCGAAGTTGGCCGAGCGGTAGGACATCACCAGCCGCTGACCCTTCTTGATCTGCACGCCACCCAACTCCAGATCGTCGTTGGCGGTGCGCTGGAAGGCGCTCACCGGCGTCGCCCACCGGACGATCTCGTCGGCGGTCGTGGACGGCCTTTCCTTCTTGAAAAGCTCCCACTGATCCGGGTTGTCGGCGAACGCGATCATGCCGTGGGTGATCGAGTTCCGAGTGGTCTCGTTCCCGGCCACCGCGAGCATGATGACGAAGAAGCCGAACTCGTCGTCGGAAAGCTTCTCACCGTCGATGTCGGCCTGGATCAGCGTGGTGACGATGTCGTCGGTCGGGTTTTCGTTGCGCTCGGCCGCCATCGCCATCGCATACATGATCAGTTCCATCGACGACTGCGCCGGGTCGACGTCGGCGTATTCAGGGTCCGTGCCGCCGGTCATCTCGTTGGACCACCGGAACAACTTGTCGCGATCTTCCTGCGGCACCCCCAGCAGGCCGGCGATGGCCTGCAGCGGAAGCTCACACGACACCTGTTCGACGAAGTCGCCGCCGCCCGACGCCGCCGCTTCCTTGGCGATGTTCTGGGCACGCTGGGCCAACTCAGCCTCGAGCCGGCCGATGGCTCGCGGGGTGAACCCGCGGGCAATGATCTTGCGCAGCCGGGTGTGGTGCGGGGCGTCCATGTTGAGCATGACGCTGCGCTGCAGTTCGACCTGCTCGCGCGTCATCTCCGGCGGCCACGTCGGGATCGCGCCGTTCTGCCAACTGGAGAAGACGTCGCTGCGGCGCGAGACCTCCTTGACGTCGGCGTGCTTGGTGACCAGCCAGTAGCCGTTGTCTTCGAACCCTCCGCAGCCGTCGGGAACGCTGACCCAGTGGACCGGGTCGGACTGGCGTAGCGCGGCGAGTTCGTCCACCGGAAGTCCGGCCAGGTTGACGTCCGGATCGAGGAAGTCGAAGTCGGCCGGGATGCTGAGGGGTGCCATATCGGATCTCCTGAACTACAACGTGTTCTAGTGCCAGTAAAACATGCTCTCACCGCAGACCAAAAGGTGCGCACGCATCGTCGCTTGTCAGAGTAATGAAACGTGTTCTAGCCTGACCGCATGGGTAACCCGGTAATCGTTGAAGCCACTCGTAGCCCGATCGGCAAGCGCGCCGGTTGGTTGTCCGGACTGCACGCCACCGAGCTGCTAGGTGCAGTTCAGAAGGCCCTCGTGGATAAGGCCGGTATCGATGCCGGCGAGGTCGAGCAGGTCATCGGCGGCTGCGTGACGCAGTACGGCGAACAGTCCAACAACATCACCCGCGTCAGCTGGCTGGTCGCCGGGCTGCCCGAGCAGGTCGGCGCCATGACGGTGGACTGCCAGTGCGGCAGCAGTCAGCAGGCCAACGGCCTGATCGCCGGCCTGATCGCAGCGGGTGCCATCGACGTCGGCATCGCGTGCGGCATCGAGGCGATGAGCCGCGTCGGGCTAGGCGCCAACGCCGGCCCCGACCGTGGCATTCTGCGGCCCGCGTCGTGGGACATCGACCTGCCCGACCAGTTCACCGCCGCCGAGCGAATCGCCAAGCGTCGCGGCATCACCCGCGAAGAGATCGACCAATTCGGTTTCGACTCGCAGCGCAAGGCCAAGCAGGCCTGGGCCGAGGGCCGCTTCGACCGCGAGATCAGCGGCATCGAGGCGCCGGTGCTCGACGAGAACAAGCAGCCGACCAGCGAGCGGCACATTGTCAGCAAGGACCAGGGTCTGCGTGACACCACGCTGGAGGGCCTGAGCCAGCTCAAGCCGGTGATCGAGGGTGGGATCCACACCGCGGGCACGTCGTCGCAGATCTCCGACGGGGCGGCCGCGGTGCTGTGGATGGACGAGGACAAGGCGAAAGCGCTCGGGCTCAAACCCAGGGCCCGCATCCTCAGCCAGGCACTGGTCGGCGCCGAGGCCTACTACCACCTGGACGGTCCGGTGCAGTCGACGGCGAAGGTGCTGGAGAAGGCCGGTATGAAAATGGGTGATATCGACATCACCGAGATCAACGAAGCGTTTGCCTCGGTGGTGTTGTCCTGGGCGAGGGTGCACAACCCCGACATGGACAAGGTCAACGTCAACGGCGGTGCGATCGCACTGGGTCACCCGGTGGGCAGCACCGGCAGCAGGCTGATCACCACCGCGCTGCACGAGTTGGAGCGCACCGACCAGACCACCGCGTTGATCACCATGTGCGCGGGCGGGGCGCTGTCGACCGGCACCATCATCGAGCGGATCTAGCGCCGGTGGCGGTGTCTGACGCGGAGCGCATCGCGGCGGCGCAGTCCTACATCGACGCGCTGGCCAGCCACCGCGGCGATGCCGTCCCGTTCGCACCGGACTGCGTTCGTTTCGAAATGGGCATCAAAACCGGGCTTTCCGGAAATCACTTGCGCCGCAGCCTGAATCGCGGCCCCCAGTTCCGGATCATCGAAGCCTGCACCCAGCCCGAGTTCGCGGTCGACGGCGACCGGGTACGCGCCCAGTTCGATGTGATCACCAAACCGGCGCTGGCCGGGCGTCGGGTGTGCGCCCACGTCGACGAGACCTTTGTGATCGTGGATGGCAAGATCCGCCACATCAACGCTCGGATGCGGCCGTTCATCCAGCATCGCCGATAGGGGGACCCGATGGCCAATCCGCCACGCGCACTCAACTCCGCCGGCACCGGCGTCCTCATCAAATGGATGTCACGCATCAACACCTGGGCCTACAAGGTGTCCGGCGGGAAGGTCGGCGGGAAGTTCCTGCAAGGCGCACCGGTGGCGCTGCTGACCACCATCGGCCGTAAGAGCGGCGAGGCGCGAGTGAGTCCCCTGCTCTTCCTGCGCGACGGCGACCGCATCGTCTTGGTGGCCTCACAGGGCGGGCGGGCCAACAATCCGATGTGGTACCTGAACCTCCAGGCCAACCCACAGGTGACCGTGCAGGTCAAAAAAGAGGTTCTGCGGCTCACCGCCCGCGACGCCACCGAGGCCGAACGCGCACAGTACTGGCCGAAGCTCGTCGCGATGTACTCCTCGTTCGAGGACTACCAGTCCTGGACCGAGCGGGTCATCCCGATCGTCATCTGCGACCCGGCTTAGCCGAAGCTGCGATTGGCTTAAACAGCCAGCTCGACTGCGATAGGTTGACGCTCACCAGCGGAGCGGCATCGGGAGCAGTGGTGACTAATCGGTATCGCTACGTCGCTGTCGGACTGCTTTCGACGGCGATGTTCTCCATGGGTTCGGCGTTGGCGTGGGCTGACGACGAATCGATCATCCTCGACTTGGTCCGTCACGGGGAGTCGACGGCCAACGCCGCGGGCATCATCGACACGGCGCCCCCCGGGGCGGCGCTCGACGCGACCGGCGAAGGCGAGGCCTCCACCGTCGCCAACTCGATCATCGCGGAGTACGGGACCAACATCGCCGGGATCTACGACTCGCAGGAGCTGAGAACCCAGGAGACCGCGCAACCGCTCTTGACCGCGCTGAGCAGTCTGACTCACGAAGACGTGACCGCCCAGACACTACCCGGGCTCGACGAGATCGATGCGGGCGTTTTCAACGGTGATCCGACAAACAGCCTCGAGGGCATCCTGTACGTCCTCGGCCCGGTTTCCTGGGTGCTCGGATCAGACCTGGTGCCAGAGTTGGGCGACCCCAGCTTGAACGGGGTCGTCCTAGACCAAGCGTTCAGCGGCGCCCTTCAAACGATCTACGACAACACCGTCGGCGGCGCCGCCACCAGCCTCAATGACGTGGCGTTCTCCAGCGAAGGCGCGATCACCGTCTGGACACTGATGAACGTCAACAACCCTGACTTTTCGGCCCTGCTGACAACGTATGAGGACACCGGCCAGCTGCTGCCCAACACGGGCCAGGTCGTCGTCGAAGGCAGTCCCGGCGACTGGACGCTGGTCAGCTACGACGGGATAGCGGTGCCGCAGAACCCGGGACTGGCCACGGAGTTGTTCGTCGACTTCCGCAACCTGACCGAGGCGCCACAGTTCGCCGGCTACGACATCTACGAGGCTCTGCTGACCGGCGATACCGCGACGATCGATGCCGCGCTGCAGACCGGCCTCACCCAAGTGGACGCGGCGCTGAGCCAATTCCCGGTCGAGGTGTTCGATCAGGTCGTCACCGCACTGGGCGGCAGCGTCTAAGCCCCGTACACCGGAACTGGCTTACGTGACTTGGCCAGCAGATCGGCGACCACCGGACCCAACTCGGCGGGATCCCAGCGGGCGCCCTTGTCGATCTGCGGCCCATGAGCCCAGCCCTCGGCGACGCGGATCTTGCCACCCTCGACCTCGAACACCTGGCCGGTGATGTCGCGAGATTGGTTGCTGCCCAACCACACCACCAGCGGCGCGACGTTCTCCGGCGCCATCGCGTCGAAGTCGTCGTCCTGGGTGGACATCATCTCGGCGAACACGGTCTCGGTCATCCGGGTGCGGGCCGACGGCGCGATCGCGTTGACCGTGACGCCGTAGCGGCCCATCTCCGCGGCACCGACCAGCGTCATCGCCGCGATGCCCGCCTTGGCCGCGCTGTAGTTGCCCTGGCCGACGCTGCCCTGCAGACCCGCGCCCGAGCTGGTGTTGATGATCCGCGCGTCTATTTCTTCTGGGCTTTTGCCTTCTTTGCTCAGGCTTCGCCAATAGGACGCGGCGTGTCGCATCGCGGCGAAGTGGCCCTTGAGGTGGACCGCGATCACGGCGTCGAACTCTTCTTCGCTGGTGTTGGCCATCATTCGGTCGCGCACGATGCCGGCGTTGTTGACCAGGATGTCGAGACCACCGAAGGTGTCGACGGCAGTCTGGATCAATGCTGCGGATTGGTTCCAGTCCGC
>NZ_JBYCLA010000619.1:0-4043 GCF_057473665.1 Mycobacterium sp. TH-M25 | reverse complement strand
GCGGATGCACACCACGAGCCAGGGCGGTCGCGGTCGTGAATGTATCGGGCAGTCCCCGAAGCCCTGACATGGATAAAAGTGTCGCACGCACGCACGTTGGGTGCAACACTTTTATCCACAAACTAAGGCCCGGTAACGCGAATGATACGGCGAGGCAACTGTACTTCTCGCTCCAAGAGTTTGGCCACGGATTTGGACACAGAACACGGTGGAATGGATGCGACCATGCGGGACGGGGCGAGACAGGTCGGACGGCTGAACGTCGCTGGCCTGCAGCTATGAGACCGAGCGTATTGGGGAAGACGGCGACCGGTTAGCTCATAACCCAGAGGTCGCAGGTTCGAATCCTTCCCGGCTCCTGGCCGCGATGGTATTCCGGAGGCCGTTTTCAGGCCGACCTCCGATGCGGTCTGATCTGCCTCCGGTCAGGCATCGTTCAGCTCGCAAAGAGCGTTGCGGAGGTTCGCGTGCGCCAGCGGACAGCTGGCTGCTCGCTCGGCGCGGCTGCCCGCGGCGGCGCTTCAATGAAGCGCATGAGGTCGGCACCCTGTGGACCGTAGGTTCCGCGGTTGTCTCCCTGCATTACCCAGTTGTGTTGCTGGTCGGCACGGGCCGCGATGGCGGCGTTGGCCTGCCGGCGCAGCACACGCTGTTCGCCGTACCACCAGGAAGCAGCTGCTGCAGTGCACAAGGCAGCGAACTCGGCACCGCCGTCGTTCCCCGAGGCAAAGCTTGCGATGCCCAGCGGGGCGCCCACGGCGGTCAGGCAGAGCGCGGTGGCACGGCGGCGTCGGCGACGGACCCCACGATCGGGGTGTGTGTAGAAGCGCTTGATCGGCGGGTAGCCATGCTTGACGGCCTGCCTGATCAAGAAGATCAAACCGCCCCATACCAGGACCGTCACGGCCAAGTTCAAGAAGATTAAGCCGGCATCGTTGTTGCGGCGTGTGGTGGACATGTCGGGCGCCCTTTCTGTGGACTTTGACTTAATGCGGTTGTAGCAGTGGGTACCGACACGGGCGGTCTTGCCCGGCGCGTGCGACACGAACCTGTCGGTGGAACTCTCTACGCTTTCCTGGTGGACTACCCGGCGATCGACGCATTGCGGGAGCGGCATCCCGCTTGGCGGCTGCTGCGTGCCGGCAACGCCACGCTGATTCTGTCCTTCCTCGGGGAGTTTTTCGTCGAGAGCAATCGAGGCGCGTGCCCGGCAAGTGAGGTCGCGGCCGCGTTGGACGACCATCTGCACGCCCTGAACGCCGAGATCCCCACTGACCGCGGGGACGAGCGGTTTCCGAGGGATCCCCGCTCCTATCTGGAGGATTGGGCGGCCACCGACGCCGCATATCTGCGCCGGTTCTATCCGCCCGGCGACGACGACGTGCACTACGAGGTCACACCGGCGTTCGAGAAGGCTTACGCGTGGGTGATGAGCCTCAAGGGCAGGTCGTTCGTGGGGACCGAATCCAGGCTGCACACCGTGGTCGAGTTGCTTCGGCAGATCGTGCACGGAACCGAAGTCGAACCCGGCGTCCGGCTGGCCGAACTGCGCCGCCGGCGCGACGAACTCGACACCGAGATCGCGGCCGTCGAAGCCGGCGTCGTCACGGTCCTGGATGCGACGGGGGTCCGCGACCGTTACCAGCAGCTCTCCACGACCGCGCGGGAACTGCTGTCGGACTTTCGCGAGGTTGAAGAGAACTTCCGGCTTCTCGACCGTGCCGCGCGAGAAAAGATTGCGGCCTGGGACGGCTCCAAGGGCGAATTGCTCGCCGAGCTGGTCGGGAGCCGCTCCGAGATCGCCGGCTCGGACCAGGGGCGCAGCTTCCAGTCGTTCTACGACTTCCTGCTCTCCGAGTCGCGCCAAGCCGAGCTCGCGGAGCTGCTCTCCAAAGTGTCGGCCCTCGACATGATCGAGGCCGACCAACGCATTCGCGGTATCCACCACGATTGGTCCGAAGCTGCCGATCGTGCGCAGCGCACGGTCCGCCAGATTTCGGAACAACTACGCCGCTTCCTCGACGACCAGGTCTGGCTGGAGAACCGGCGCGTTCTCGACCTGGTTCGGTCGGTGGAGAGCGTTGCGCTTGAGCTCCGCGACAACCCGCCGCCCTTCGGGCTGGAGCTCGATGCGCCGGGCCTCGAGATCGTGTTGCCCTTCGAACGCCCGCTCTACCAGCCCCCCGCGGCGGTAGCGGTGGAGAGCCAGATCGCGGCGGCCACCGAGGAGGTCGACGCCGACCTTCTCTTCAGCCAAACCTTCGTCGACCAGGCGCGGCTGGTCGAGATCGTCCGAAGCGTACTGCCCGAGGGCTCGATGGCTCTGTTGTCGGATGTCGTCGCGACGCACCCCATTGAGCAGGGCGCCGCGGAGATCGTCGGCTATCTTGCGCTCAATGACGACGACGTGGCGGTCGAGATGGATGACACCGAAGAGACGTACCTGGAGTACGCCGACCCCGCCGATCCAGACATCACCAAGCGAGCGAGGCTACCGAAAGTGACGGTGCGGCGGCGATGAGCAGCGAGCATGCCGTCGCCAGCGCGATCATCCGGCTGATGCAGGGTGTCATCTACCGCGAATCGGACGAGGACACCTGGCTGACGCTGGAACGCCAGGGCGCCGGTGTCCGAGACCATTTCGCCACCATCGGCGTCGACGTGGTCGTCGATGACGTGGAGGGTTTCGGCTATCTGCGGTCCCGGACCGAGGAGGACGGCGATGAAGTGCTCCCGCGCCTGGTGCGCAGGCGCGCGCTGACATACAACGTCAGTCTGCTGCTGGTGCTGCTGCGCAAGCGGCTCGTCGAGTTCGAGACCGCCGGTGGTGACGGCCGTCTGGTGCTCACCACCGACCAGATCGTGGAGATGCTGAGGCTCTTCCAGGCCGAGTCCACGAACGACGCGCGCGTCGTGGACCAGGCGGAGACGACGATCAACAAGGCACGCGACCTCGGATTTCTGCGGCAGCTGCGCGGTCAGAGTGACCATTGGGAGGTGCGGCGCATCCTCAAGGCCTACGTCGACGCCCAGACCCTGTCGGACTTCGCGGCCAAGCTGCGCGAGTATGCCGGAGCGGCGACCGGCGATGAGTGACGGGCTCTTCTCGATGGTCGGACTCGGCGACGCCCGACGGGCCGGCTACCGCCTGCAGTACACGGAAGTATTCAACTGGGGCACATTCGACTCCCAAGTCTGGCGTCTGTCTCCCGGCGCCGATACCGCACTGCTCACCGGCGACATCGGCTCGGGCAAGTCGACGCTCGTCGACGCGCTCACCACGTTGCTGATGCCGTCACACAAGGCCGCCTACAACAAGGCGGCGGGCGCCGAAGCCAAGGAACGCACCCTGCGCTCCTACGTCGAAGGCCATTACAAGTCCGAGCGAAACGAAACCACCGGACGGTCCCGCGCCAAGGGCCTGCGGGAGAACACAAAGACCTACTCCGTCGTTCTCGGGGTCTTCACAAACCAGGGTTACGACGAGACAGTCACCCTGGCCCAGGTCTTCCAGCAGCGCGAGAGCACCGGACAGCCCTACCGCTTCTTCGTCACCGCAACCAAAGCGCTGTCGATCGCAACGGATTTCGCCGACTTCGGCACCGATTTGCGTGACCTTCGCAAGAGGCTGCGCGCTGCGGGGGCGGAGATCTTCGACGAGTTCCCCAAATACGCAACCTCGCTGCGTCGCCTGCTCGGAATCCGATCGGAACAAGCACTCGAGCTGTTCCACCAAACCGTGTCGATGAAGTCGGTCGGCAACCTCAATGACTTCGTGCGCGACCACATGCTCGAACCGAGCGACGCCAGTGCGCGCGTCCTTGACATTATCGGCCACTTCGACGACCTGACCAAGGCGCACGACGCAGTCAAGCGAGCCAGGGAGCAGCTCGAAGCACTTGAGCCCATCGTGGCGACCGCGGCAAAGTACGACGCCGGGCTCGCCGAGCGTGCGTCGTTGGAACGCGATCGCTCCGCCGTCCGGCTGTTCATCGCCGAGCTTCGCGCCGGCGTGCTCGCCGAGGAGATCACCACGCTGGAGG
>NZ_JBYCLA010000618.1:0-2423 GCF_057473665.1 Mycobacterium sp. TH-M25 | reverse complement strand
CAAGAAACTTTCGGCGATGCCCGTTGAGGGCGGAACCAACCTCGGTCACCACCTTGTCGACCGGGATCTGTTCGGCCGTGGCCCACGCGGTCACCCGTGCCACCTGCCGATCCAGATCGGATTTCTGGTCCGCTGACGACACTCGCGCGTACACCGCCGTCCGTCCACGCGGGGCCGTCTCAGCCGCCGCATCGTTCACCAGAATGAGCCGACCTACTCGTTGCGCCGGGACCGGCAACAGCCCGGCGCGAAACCAGCGATACGCGGTCACCCGGGCCACACCGTTTCGCTCTGCCCACGCCGCGAGATTCATGCTTCTGTTCCTACAGCACACCACCGACATTTAGCCTTTGAGTGAGTCCGCGGGCGGGCCGAACAACCGACCGGGACACCTAGTGAGCCCTGAATTTTGAGTGGTCGCTCGCGGACTCGGTGCCTGGTCGAGCGGTGTCCTTTTCGGGAACTTGGAGCCAGCCTGTGGGGTGTGGACTCCTGCTTAGAGAATGTCTGGGCCGTGGCCGCGATGGTCAGTCACCTGGGTGAATACAAGAAAATCGGGGCTGACAGGAGCAACGAAGATGGCATGGACGTTGGGCATCGACGTGGCCGTGCGGGCGGTGCACCAAGCGACACTGACCCACGACGGAGCCACGGTGTGGCGTGGCCGGAAGTTCTCGACCCGACCTGCGGATCTGGAGCGGCTGTGGTCGGATCTCGACCTAGCCGATCCGGGCGATTTGACCGTAGTGGTCGAGCCTACCCGCAACGCGTGGATCGTCGTCGCCGAGTGGTTCCGCCGCCATGGGGCCCGGGTGGTGATGGTGCCTACCACGCAATCGGCGGATCTGCGCAAGTACTACTCCAAGCACACCAAAAACGACCGGATCGATTCCGAATTGCTGGCTCGGCTGCCGCTTCTGCACCCCGAAGGGTTACGCGAGTATTCCGGCCAGGGACCAGCAGATCCGTTGCGGCGTCTGGTCAAGCAGCGCTCCACCATGGTCAAACGCCGGGTCGCGGTCTACGCCCGACTCGACGCGCTCGTCGAGCTCCTCGGGCCGACTTGGTATGCGGTGCTCGGCTCGAACTACGGCATCGCGGCGTTGGAGTTCCTTGCCCGCTACGCCGACCCGAACGCGGTGATCCGGCTCGGCCAGGGACGTCTGAGCCGGTTCTTGATAGCCCGATCCCGTGGGGCGTGGCGTGAGGATCACGCCGCCGGCCTCATCGTCGCGGCTAAGGAAACCCTCGTGCTGTGGGGACCGGACGGGATGAACTTCGCCGAACTTGCCGAGGACATCGCCCACGAAGCCGAGCAGGCGCTGTTTTTGACTCGGCAGATCAAGCAGATCGACGAGCGGGTCGCCAACCTCTACGCCGACGCCGACCCCGACGGCATCGTTGCCTCCGCTCCCGGCGTGGGGCCCGTGATCAGCGCCGCGATCGCCGGACGGATCGGCGACCCCCACCGGTTCACCTCGCTGGCCGCGATCCGCGCCTACACCGGACTGGTCCCCAAGGTCAGCCAGTCCGGGCTGAGCAAGGTCGAGTCCTCGATAACCAAGGCCGGCGACCCGCTGCTGCGTGAAATGCTGTGCACCGCAGCTGATCAAGCCCGCAAAGTCGACCCGCAGATCGCTGCGAAATACCAGCGACTGATGACCGGCGACCGCCACCACGACTCGGCGATCTGTCACCTGGCCACCCTGCTGGTCACCCGGATCGCCACCTGCATGCGCAACCGCCACCCCTACACCCTGCGCGATGTCGACGGCACCCCGATCACCGAGGCCCAAGGCCGCATGATCGTCAAGGAGCGATACCAGATCGAGCCTCGCCGCCGCGACAACATCCGGCACCAGCGCATGCGAGACCGCCGCAAGCAGGCGGCGGGCCAGGAGTCACAGAAGTCGCCGAGCGCTCCAACATCCCAGCCCGCCAAACGCAAGCCTACGAGCCACCAGGTGGCTTGACATCCGTTAGGAACTCAACTACCGACCACTCACCGCGCAACAGTTGGCAACCCCACGACAAATCCGGGCGGCGCCGCGGCTCCAGCCGTCTCGACCGCTCAGGAGATCGGCGCGTCAGCGGGCGGGGTGCAGCCGATACTCTCACAGCTGGCCGAACTGATGTCCACGACACCATCAACGCTGAGCAACGCCGCGACCTCGGCGCTGCCGATCTCGTCGGCGATTACGCCGCTGCTCGATCTGTTGAGTTCGTCGTCGCCATTGTCGATCGCCGCGGATCTCCTGGATACGGGCGGGAGAGTTGTTTTAGTGGGAGCTTCCGGCGTGGTCAACACCATGTTCGGCATGAACCTTGAAGCTCCCCGAGTTTCGTGCACACCTTCTTTTGAGGGAAGGATGGCACGATGCCAACGAAGTACGACACAGAGCTCAAGGCCAAGGCGGTTCGGC
>NZ_JBYCLA010000617.1:0-3734 GCF_057473665.1 Mycobacterium sp. TH-M25 | reverse complement strand
GTTGAGCTTTGCCTGGGTGATATCCGCCGGCAGGTCGCGGCGCAGCGACGTGATGCCCACCTTCGCACAGTCGGCGTGCTTACCGCGGACATAGGCCTGCGAACCAGGGTCGTCGCCCACCAGGACCGTACCCAGCCCGGGTCTGGTGCCCGCCGCGGTCAACGCGGCCACCCGCTCCTTGAGGTCGACGAAGATCTCGTCACGGGTGATTTTGCCGTCCAACGTGATTGCAGCCACGTCCCACAGTGTGGCATCAATGCCGGATACCGGTCGGTGTGCGTGGTTAAGCTGCCGCTATGTCTGCCCCACCGGACGTGCTGGCACCGGCGAAGCTCGGACCCATCACGCTGCGCAACCGCATCGTCAAATCGGCGACCTTCGAAGCCCGCACGCCCGGGGCGTTAGTCAGCGACGACCTCATCGAGTACCACCGCCGTCCCGCGGCCGGCGGCGTCGGTATGACCACGGTGGCCTACTGCGCGGTGTCTCAGGGCGGTCGCACCGAAGGCAATGGCATCTGGATGCGCACCGAGGCCGTGCCCGGCTTCCGGCGTCTGACCGAGGCGATTCACGCGGAGGGCGCGGCGGTCAGCGCCCAAATCGGGCACGCAGGCCCGGTGGCCAATGCCCGCTCGAACAAGGCCAGGGCGCTGGCACCGGTCCGGTTCTTCAATCCGATCGGCATGCGATTCGCCAAGAGAGCCGGCCGCGACGACATCGACACGGTGATCGCCGACCACGCGAACGCGGCCAGGCTGGCCGTCGACGCCGGATTCGACGCCGTCGAAGTGCATTTGGGCCACAACTACCTGGCGAGCGCGTTCCTCAGCCCGCTGATCAACCGGCGCAACGACGAGTTCGGTGGATCGCTGGAGAACCGGGCCAAGGTTGCGCGCGGGATCGTCATGGCGGTGCGACGGGCTGTCAAAGACCAGATCGCGGTGACCGCGAAGCTCAACATGTCCGACGGCGTCCGCGGTGGCATCTCGGTCGACGAGGCCATCACCACCGCCAAGTGGTTGCAGGACGACGGCGCGTTGGACGCGATCGAACTGACCGCGGGTAGCTCACTGGTCAACCCGATGTACCTGTTCCGCGGCGACGCCCCGCTCAAGGAGTTCGCCGGCGCATTCTCGCCCCCGCTGCGCTGGGGCATGCGCATGACCGGCACCAAGTTTCTGCGCGAATACCCCTACCGCGAGGCCTATCTGCTGCGCGAAGCCAAGCAGTTCCGCGCCGAGTTGACCATGCCGCTGATCCTGCTGGGCGGAATCACCAATCGCGAGACGATGGATGTAGCCATGGCAGAAGGCTTTCAATTCGTCGCCATGGGTCGCGCGCTGCTGGCCGAGCCGGACTTGATCAACCGGATCGCCCGCGACGGCGCGAGCGTGCGTTCCGCGTGCACGCACTGCAATCGCTGCATGCCGACGATTTACACACGTACCCGCTGCGTGGTGACCGGCGCCCCCGACACTCCGGCGAACTGATCAGCGGACAACGTGTCGATCGTTGGGGATCGGACTCCCAGCCGATACAGTCTGTGCAGTGAGCCATCCAGCTAATGTGGGGGCGATGACTCATGACGCCCCGCCCGCGCTGACCGTCCGCTATGACGGGTCGCAACGCACGTTCGCCGCAGGTCACGACATCGTGGTCGGTCGCGATCTGCGCGCCGACATGCGGATCACCCATCCGCTGATTTCCCGGGCACATCTGCTGCTGCGCTTCGAGCAGGGCCGCTGGCGGGCGATCGACAACGGTTCGCTGAATGGCACCTACGCCAACGGGCATCGGGTGCCGGTAGTCGATCTGCATGACGGGCAGACGATCAGCATCGGCAACCCCAACGGTCCGCAGCTGACTTTCGAAATCGGCCGCCACGACGGTATCGCCGGCCGGCCGCCGCAGACGACGTCGATGCCGATCGCGTGGGCCGCAGCACCCGCACAGCCCGCGCCCGGCCCGCAGCAGCCGCATCGACCGCCGCCGGGGTTCAGGCACGCTGGCCCGCCCAGCCAAGGCCCCAGTCCAGGCCAGGGGCCACGGCCCACCCCCGGCGGGCCACCCGCGCCGCACTATCCCGGGCAGCGTCCACCCGTCTACCCGCAGGGACCGCAGCACCAGGGACCGCCGCCCGTTCGGCATCCTGCCCCGGTCACATCGGCTCGTCCGGTGAACGTGGCGCCCAAGACGGAGATGGCACCGGTGCCGGCAATCAGCACACCACCGGAGTCAGGCAACCTGGCGACCAAGATGATGCAGGCGATCCTGCCTGGCTCGTCGACGCCGGACAAGCCCGCCGGGTCCTTGACAATCGGGCGCGCCAACGACAACGACATCGTCATCCAGGACGTGCTCGCGTCGCGGCATCACGCGTTTTTGGTCGACTCGCCGCTTGGCACCGAGATCCGCGACGCTCACAGCATCAACGGCACCTTCGTCAACGGTGTCCGGGTCGGCTCGGCCCTGCTCAACGAGGGCGACGTCGTCACGATCGGCAACATCGACCTGGCCTTTAGCGACGGCAACCTGGTCCGCCGCACCGAAGCCGCGACCCGCAGCGGCGGCCTGGAAGTCAACAGCGTGCACTTCAGGATCGACGGCAAGGAACTCATCAACGGCATTTCGCTGACCGCGCGGCCGGGCACATTGACCGCGCTCATCGGCGGGTCGGGGGCGGGCAAGACCACACTGTCGCGCCTGATCGCCGGATACACCCATCCCAGCTCCGGCACGGTCACCTTCGAGGGCCACGACATCCACGCCGAGTACGCGACGATGCGCAGCCGGATCGGGATGGTGCCGCAGGACGACGTCGTGCACCGCCAGCTCACGATCAACCAGGCCCTCGGATACGCCGCCGAACTGCGCCTGCCGCCGGACACCAGCAAAGAGGAACGCGCCCAGATCGTCGCCCAGGTGCTCGAGGAACTCGACCTGACCAAGCACGCCGACACCCGGGTGGACAAGCTCTCCGGCGGTCAGCGCAAGCGTGCATCGGTCGCGCTGGAGCTGCTGACCCAACCGTCGCTGCTGCTCCTCGACGAGCCGACCTCGGGTCTCGACCCGGCGCTGGACCGGCAGGTCATGCTGATGTTGCGGCAGCTCGCCGACGCCGGCCGGGTGGTGCTGGTGGTGACGCACTCGGTGTCCTACCTCGATGTCTGCGACCAGATCCTGCTGATCGCGCCCGGCGGAAAAACCGCCTTCAACGGTCCGCCCAGCCAGGTCGGCCCGGAACTGGGCACTACCAACTGGGCCGACATTTTCGCCAACGTCGGCGCCGACCCCGACGAGGCGAACCGGCGCTACCTGGAGCACGGCGGCCCGGGCGGCAAGTCGCGGGCGCCGGCTTTGCAAAGCCCCGCCGATCTCGGCGAGCCGGTGCACACCGACCTGTTGGGGCAGCTCTCGACGATCGCGCGCCGCCAGGTCCGACTGGTGATCTCGGACCGCGGTTACTCGGTGTTCCTGGCGGTATTGCCATTTCTCATCGGAGCGTTGTCGTTGACGGTGAAGGGACCGAAACCGGGCCTGGGCCCGGCCAATCCGCTCGGTCTGGCGCCCACCGAGCCGCAGTACATCATGGTGCTGCTCAATATCGGAGCCGTGTTCATGGGCACGGCGCTGACCATTCGTGACCTGATCGGCGAGCGGCCGATCTTCCGACGAGAACAGGCGGTCGGGTTGTCGACGACTGCCTATCTGCTGGCCAAGGTCGCGGTGTTCTG
>NZ_JBYCLA010000616.1:0-2065 GCF_057473665.1 Mycobacterium sp. TH-M25 | reverse complement strand
CAGAGCCGCCCCCAGCCCAGCACGCCGGCGTTGGCCACCAGGATGTCGAGCCGGCCGAACTGCTCGGCGCCGTCAGCCACCAGCTGCCGCAGCGCGGCATCGTCGCGGATGTCCACCTCGCGGGCCAGCACCTTGCGGCCCTCGGCTTCCACCGCGCACGCGGTCTCGGTGAGGTCTTCTGGCGTGGCCGGCGGGTAGGCGATACTGCTGGATACCGGAGCGCAGATATCGAGCGCGATGATGTCGGCGCCTTCGCGGGCCAGCCGCACCGCATGCGAGCGCCCCTGGGCACGAGCGGCGCCAGTGACAAACGCCACCCGTCCCTGCAGTGATCCCGCCTGCGTCGCCACCCTGACAGGCTAACAGCGGCCCTGGTTGGCGCCGCCGAGTGTGAATCTGACGACGCGACGCGTAAACCCGTCGTGGGATTCACACTCGCGGCCGATAAGGGGTCAGATTTCAGAGATGATCTGGACCCGTCTGCTGTTGTATTCCTGGTCGGTCAACGCACCGCTGGCGCGGAGCGTCTCGAGCTCCTGCAGCCGCTGCGCGATCGATGGTTGCGGCGGCGAGCCGACCGGTGCCGGTTGGGCAGCCGATGCCTGCTGTTCGGCCGCCCGGCGCACCACCGCGTGGATCTGCTGACGCAGTCCCGGATTCGACCGAATGTCAACCATGCGGTTGAGCGGAACATTGTTGGCCTGCAGGATCGCCAAGATCTCCATCAGCGGGCCGGCTTGCCCGCTCAAGTCGTAGGTTTGGTTGTCTTCGGCCACGGTGAACTGCGCGGGCACCAGCCCATTGACCAAAGCGCTTCGCTCCCAGTCGATTCGGTACTCCTGAGTGGTCGGGTCAACCAGGACGACGAGCTTGCGTGCAGTGAGGTTGCCCAGCCGGGTAACGCTGGCGATGACCCGGTCTTGACTATCAAACGGCACAAACCCGGATCCGGAGATATGCAGATTCACCTTCACCACGGGTTGCTCGTTGATCCGAGTACCCGTCTCGGTGAGCCCGGTGATTTGGGCGAGCGCCAGCACCCCGTGCTGCTCAAGCTCCGCGGTTTTGGCGGCCGACTTGGCCCCGTAGTTGGTCAACGCCAGCGCGATCAGCACGTCAGCGACGGTGATGAGCAGGCCAGCATAGAACATCCACTGCAGCAGGCTGCCCAATCCCAGGGCGAAGTAGACGACCAGAAAGATCGGCCCGACGAGACCGCCGCACAGCAAAACCAATAACTGTGTCTTCAGATAGCGTGCTAACACGTGCCTCTCCTCGCCTCGCAGGGAAGTTCGTGTCAGATTAGCGCCAGCAAGGCTGCCACGAGCCACATACGCGCAAAGCCCGGACTGCCGATTTCGGCAGTCCGGGCTTTGTACTGACTCCGCGGTAAAGAGACTTACTTGATGATCTTGACGACCCGGCCGGCGCCGACCGTGCGGCCACCTTCGCGGATCGCGAAGCGCAGACCCTCGTCCATGGCGACGGGCTGAATCAGCTTCACCGAAATGTTGGTGTTGTCACCGGGCATCACCATCTCGGTGCCCTCCGGCAACGTCACCACACCGGTCACGTCGGTGGTACGGAAGTAGAACTGCGGACGGTAGTTGTTGAAGAACGGCGTGTGCCGGCCACCCTCGTCCTTGGACAGGATGTAGACCTGGCCCTCGAACTCGGTGTGCGGCGTGGTGGTGCCGGGCTTGATCACGACCTGGCCGCGCTCGACGTCCTCGCGCTTGATGCCACGCAGCAGCAGACCGACGTTGTCACCGGCCTGGCCCTGGTCGAGCAGCTTGCGGAACATCTCCACACCCGTGACGGTGGTCTTGGTGGTCGTCGGACGAATACCGACGATCTCGACTTCCTCGTTCACGTTGACCACGCCGCGCTCCACCCGACCGGTGACCACGGTGCCACGACCGGTGATGGTGAAGACGTCCTCGACGGGCATCAGGAACGGCTTCTCCGTGTCGCGGACCGGGTCCATGTTCGTGTGGGCGGGGGCGTCCATGAGGGGCGCGACGGGGTCGGCGGAGGGGGCGGCGGCCTGCGGCGGGGGGGGGGC
>NZ_JBYCLA010000615.1:0-8937 GCF_057473665.1 Mycobacterium sp. TH-M25 | reverse complement strand
ACCGGGACTATTCGCCCGACACCGTCACCAGGATCGACTTCATCCACCGAGGCAAGGCCGCGGGGCTCACACTCGCCCAGATCCGTGAGGTTCTGCGTATTCGAGACCGCGGTCAGGCCCCCTGCGAGCACGTCCGCGACCTTCTCGACACCCGACTCGCCGACGTCGACGAGCAGATCAACAAGCTCGTTGCTCTTCGCGACACGATTGCCCAATTACGCGACCAGGCAGCAACACCCGAGCCCACCACCTGCACCGCCGAACAGGTCTGTCGATACCTCTAAGCCTGTAACGTGTGTCCGAGAAGCGAACCCAAAACGCACACGCGCTAGCGTCCGAACTGATCCTCACCCAGCCCTGTCATGTTTGACACCCGAAGACGGTTTGAGGGAACCTGGCGCGCCGACTCCAGCCGTTCATATGCTGGCAGCGAAGCGCCGAACTTGGCCCTGCTTTTACACCGGAATCTGGACGCGACCCCCATTCCGCCACGCGACCGCAAAAAGGATGTCGCGGCTTTTCGTGCAGGCACCTGGCCGGGGCCATCGTCAAAATGGGCTCAACGGCGTCGCTACATCACCTTGTCGGTCTTCTCGCTGGCGCTCGCGACGTCACTGCATTGTCGAGGGGCCAGCCGGCGCCAGCATCGTCCGATGCCCATCGCGTGTCGATCATGGCTTGCGCTGCTGCCCGCTGTTCCATGTTGCCCACGCCTCCAGGACACGGGCGCCGAGGTCCGTCACTGCCATTAGTTGACCACGTTGGGCGCGATCCAGTAGCGGACCACCCAGTTCTGCTTCAAGGCGAGTGATCTGACCGTGCAAAACCGGCTGGCAGAGCCCGAGGGTCTCCGCAGCCACGGTTACGGTGGGAAAGTCACTGGCGGCAACAAACCTCGCCAGACGTTGGGCACCACCGATTTGCCGGAGAGCGGGCCTCAGAGTCTCCGGTGCATTGTCGGCGGCGTTCAAAGTTGCGGTGTGGCTTGGTCCGCCCTGGGCGCGGCGCTGGATCCCGTGAAGATTGGCCCATCGAGACATCGTCGTCGTGCTCATGCCCTTTTCGGCTGCCAGTTCCGGGAGTGGGCGGCGGTTGATGATGTACTCGGTGTACAGCCAGTCCCGGTCAATTTCCTCATGCTGGCGGGGACGTCGTGCGGGCCGCAGCTCGATCCCGTACTGCCGTGCAAGTTGGTTAACGACCTTGTGTTCAGCGCCGTAGAGGGCGGCGATGTCCCGTAGTGAAAGTTTCTGTTCCTGGTAAAGGTCAGCGAGAGTTGTCGCCGACAGTTCCTTCGCGAGGTCGGTGAGCACAGGCGCACGTCTGAAGCCGTGGCTGCGCATGTGGTCGGGAGATGGGTACAGCGTGAGCGCGTACCGGACCGCATCAAGCGACGTGTCCAGGCGCTGGGCGATCACGCTGAGCGGCAACGATTGCCGTGACAGCCGGTGCAGTTGGGTGGTGTCGATAGTCTCGAGGTCGACGCCGGGCGGTCGAAGGCCTGACATCAGGTCTAGCGGTGGATGCCAGGTGACCGGCTCGTCGACCTGGTGGTGTTCGAGAAACTTTCGAGCCTCGTCGTGGAGGGCAGCTACCAGTCTGGGGGTCAGCAGCGTCGGGAAGGCGGCCAGGTGTGCGGCGAACTCTTTGGTGTCGACGTACCCGGGCGCGCAGCGGGCGGGGACTCCGCTGACCAGGCTATACAGGTGACAGCGGGCCATACGGGCCTTCTTTCCGTGCCCGGTGCGGATATCGACGTCGCGGCAGATGCGTTGCCACGCTGGCGGGGTCAGCAGCGAACTGTAGTCCAGGGTTCGGCGGCGCCGGTAGTCGATCGGGCAATCAGTCGTATGAAAAAGGTAGTCGGCGAGGCGAACGATGGCCGTGCGGATGTCGTCCCACTGCGGGCTGGCCTGCAGTTGCTGGAGAGTTTGAGACAAGGTGTGACCGGTGCCTTCGCGGCCCATCGCTGCGCTGGCTTGGGTCCAGGACAGGCGTGTGTTGACCAGCAGTGTCGCACTCGATAAGGCGGTGCACAGACGTTGGTAGTCCATCCGGGGTGGGGCCAGACGCAGTGACCATTCTGGCCACAGCACGGCGGGAAGCTTCGCGGCAACCGCCGCCACGGTGTTGTGGTCGTGCGAGGGCCTTGTGGGAATCGCTGCTCCGATGCGGTGGCGGAGTTGGTCGCTGAGTTTCATCAGCGGGCCCAGCGCCACCAATTGGGTCGCGGTCAGCAGGTGGGTGGATCGCTTGCCCCACCCGACGTTGGAGCTACTGACCGCCAGCCCACGTTCCCGTGCACCCGTGATATGCCCACGTAGTGCCGCGCCTGCGGCGGCAATGTCGGGGGCGCCGAGGATGCCCAGCGCGGCAGTCGCGCCTACCGCTGCGATCAGTGCATGCCCCGGCGCCGCACGGCCCGGTTTGTCGCCGCGGCGAGACGGGCCGCCCCGATCATCGGATCCTGCCTTCATTTGAAAATGGGCGGCGTGGAGGTCAGCCGGCAGAATCCGACGCAGCTCGGCTTCGGTGCCGTAGGAAAGGATGCGTCCGGCGACCGCGCGTAGGTCGGCCAGCGCGGCGGCGGCGGGCACCGAATGCTCCCGGTAGATACCGAACGTGGCGGTGCCGGTCTCGATGGCCGCGCGAATGGTGTGTTGCACCGCGAGTACGGGGTGATCGACGGGGAATCTGAGGCGCGGCGCGGCCGACAGGTCGGTACCGCAGCGCGCCGGTGCCCCTCCGGTGGCATCTGCAGCCTGCGTGGCGCAGTGTCCTGGGTTGGGAACCACGTCGGCGCGTAACGGCCGCCCGCGTTGCCGTTGACCGCACACTGGGCATTCGTCGATCAGAAGGCACTGATGTTCCTCGCAGGCGAACGCCCAACCCAGGCGCCAGAACAGTTGCCAGCGGCCGCCGCTGTCACGCAGGCACTCTGGGCAGAACCGTGAGAACCGCAGCCGCGACCAGGGGAACGCGCGGTTCACTGCTCTGATGTCGTGGCGGATCGCAACGCCGGTGCCGTCGTAGCGATCCAACGTCATCATCCGAAGCTGTGTCGGCGCGAACCTGGTGGCCACGCTGACACTGGCCGCTTCGGAGGGTGTCAAGCGCGCGAGCCAGGGAGTGCCACTGGAGCCGTTGGGGGCGGGCAATCCGATGGCGTCGGCGAAATCGCCCCACGCCGATGTGAGGCGGTGACTTACCGCTTCCAGCCAGGAGTCCAGGGCTTCGCCGTCGACGGGGTCCAGACGCATCGGCAGGGTGCGTGTTACCGCGTCCATGGTGGTCATCTCTTGCCGGACCGCGGCTATCCGGCTTTCCGGCGGACCCTGATCTTGCCGGTGTGAATCGCCATTTCCAGTTCCTGGCGGGCTTTCTGGGACGCAGCGTCGATTTTGACTTTGTCGAGGAGGTCGGCGGTCAGATTCTCTTCACCACTACGGATAGCACGTTGGCAGCCGCGGTTGATCAGCGTCATCAAAGACCCGATGTGGCCGGTGGACCGCGCGTACAAGTAGTCGCACAGTTCGTCAGCGAGCATGCCGGGTTGTTTGTCGGCCAAGACGACCCGCTGCTCAATTGCCAACAGCAGCTGGCGCCACTGCAGCCGGCCATCTTCGGTGTTCACCGCGAATGGTTCCATAACCAGGGCGGTGGTGCGGCGGCCGGTTTGAGCGAGAACCGCGTCCTGGTATTCGCCGCCTTCGGAGAACAGGCCGCGCGCCTCCAGCCCGACACCGATGAAGATCATCGTCACGGGGAACTCGTTGGCGATGTACTTGAAGTGGTTGCTGATCGCGATCCCGGAACTGTTGCGCCACTGCAGGAAATGCAGATCGTCCACAATGAGGACGCGCACTTCACAGGACAGGATGCAATCCAGAGCGCGGCGGGCGTAGTCCACGGCTGTTCCGCGCCGGACGCCGGGATGGGCGAAGAACTCCAGCATCGCCCGGTTGAATTCTTTCATCCCGGTGTTTCCGGTCAACCCGACGCGGCATACCGGCCAGCGCTCGTCGCCCAAATGTGTGGTGTCACCGAGTGCTTTGATCTCACGGCGGTGATACTGGCGGGCGAACGCAAGGACCGAGGTGGTCTTTCCGAGCCCGGGGAACCCGTCGATGGCCACCGCACCCTTGGCTTTGTCGCCGTCTTGGGCATTACTGTCAACGATGTCCCACAAGTCTTCGTGCAACGCGGCCAGCTGTGGTGTTTTGATCGGCCCGAGGTTGGCGTGCCATTCGCGGCGTTGCCGGTTATAGTCGTCGAACGCCTTCTCGCCGAGCGCCTCAAGTTGCCTGCGGGTCAAGGGCTCCGGTGGGATCCGGGCAGCGGTGTTGACGAACCGCTGCCAACCCTCCTTGCGGGCCAACGTGAGATTGTCCAACCGGGACTCGGATTCATGCTGTGCCGGATTCTTCTTGGCCATCACGCGTCCTCCAGGGCGTCGCCGTAGAAGTCGTCGGGGTAGTCGTCGAGATCCTCCTCGGCATCGTCATCGCCGGTCTCGGGACCGGGTTCATCGATCGTGTTGTCTAGATCATCCTCGTCGGCAGCTGGATGGGCTGCGGCCAGCACGCGGGCGACTGACGGCAAGGTGGTGACCTCGTCCTGCGGCTCGCTCTGGTCGATCAGGGCGTCTTCGCGGGAAAGCCGCAACGCCATGCGCCGCTCACTCAATGTTGATCCCAGCCCCAGGTTCCACCGCTCCAACAGGTCGGCGACCGCAAGTCGGTCGTCGGGGTAGGTGTACTTCGAGGCGGCGAGCTTGCGCGCAAACCGCAGCGCGTCCTCGCTGAGCGGCATCGTCATCGATGGCGCGTGCTCCCACATCAAGGTGTGCCACTCGCGTGTTTCCGGGTCGCGGAAGTAGGCGCGGGTGATGTCGTCGGGGTCGTAGTGAATTGGCCAGCGGCCCTTGGCTTTCCCCTTGTACGGGCTGGTCATGTTGCGGTACGGATTCAGTGACGGGCCGTTGTAGCGGCGGCCGCCGAAGTCCACCCCGTAGTGCTGGACCTTCCGGAACTCGGTCTTGAGGAATTCGTGGGCCAGATCGCGATCACGCGGGGCCTCGATGTAGCCCGCCCGCGCGACGCCGTGTTCGAACATCTGCGCCGGGGACATCCGCAACCCCGGAACACGTGGATCGATCAGGCTGTCGTGCGGCCGGTGATGATAAACCACGGCCACCCACTCACGGATGATCGCCTCCAACTCATCGAGAAAGAAAAACGCCTCAGACTCCGGCTCCAGCCCGCGGGAATGCACATCAGGGCCCTTGTATCCCGGCAAGACTTGCAACAGATCCTCGCGGATGGTGCGAAAGAACCGCTCCACCGGCCCCTTATCCCGACCCGTCCGCAACCGCGCCGGCTGAATCGAAATGCCCATCCGCTGACACACACTCGTCAGATGCTCGGAGACGTAGATCTTGCCGTGGTCGATCACGATGGTCTCGGGCACGATGGCCGGCCCGGCCGCGCCGGGCCGGCCAATTGCGTCGACATCGATCAGGACGGATCTCGGGACACCGTGCTGGGGCCATACCGCGTGAGCTGGCCAGTCCTTGCCTGCGGGCCGCGGCCGATACGCTTGATACAACACAGACGCGGCGTCCACCGACTCCGTCGATACCGGCGTCACCCGAATGCCGTTGACACAGCGTGTGTACCAGTCCATCCCGATCGTCAGCTCTGCCTGCACCCACCGCAACGTGACCGGATCCAGAGCGAAGACGTCCAGCCGCGTAGTGTCCATCAACAGGTACTCACCCGGCCTCGTCGGACGTAGCTTTCCGTACACGCCATCCGGACGATCGGCGATGTCGCGATTCCTCTTCGTGCTCAACCGAAACGTCGGGTACCGGTTCTCTAACTCGGCAAGAACGCGGAATGCCGTAGCCCGCGAGGGTAACTCCACCACCCCCTCACCGAACCGCGCGACGACTCTGGCGTTGGCGCGCGTGATCACCATTGTCTGCGACGGGCGCGACTGGTCTGTGTGCTCCACCATCACTTCAATGGCGGTCTCGGTCCACCGCGGGTCTACATTCCCGCCCGGGCCTGCAGTCCTCCTCACCCGCGTCGACGCCAGACCCGCTTCACCGTGCTTCTGGAACTGCTGGACCCAACGTTCGATGGATCGCACCCCAGCACCAAGCTCCCGCCCTTTGCTTGCGTAACGTCTCGACAGTGGCACAACGGCTTGGTACTCCGGTCGCGGCTCCCCGGGAAGCGCCAACTCCGCACTACCCGAACGGAATCCGGTGAGCACTTCGCGGACGTGCGCCGCTCGCTCGGTCATCTCGTTGCGCTCGACGTCGCTGAGTTGTGCGAGAACAATCCCGGCAGGCTCGAAGTCGTCATCGCTGCACGGCCCCTCCGAATCCGGGATTACTCGCGTGCTGTCTGACATGAGAAGTTCGTTGAGGCGGGCTCGGATGACCGCCTTCTTCGACGTCCCTTTCAATACGACGTCCATACCTGTCTGGCCGGTGTGGATCTCAACGATCTCCACCAACTCACCATCGTGCACAAGTCTGGTGCCCACGCCGATTCGTACCCCAGCCGAAGTCATGCCACAATTCTCAGTTCTGTTTGCCCGCTTAGTCTCTCGCTCAGATCAATTAGAAGTTCTTGACGCCAGAGAAGGTGCAGCACGGCAGACTTGACATGATTGATCGGCTCCCCTGGCAGACACTTGAAGGCATCCGCGAGCGGTGCGCCATCCAGATTCTTCTCCCGCACTTGTACCAGCAACTCTGGACGGAACAACCAGCTGCGCCGGTATCCCGCAAGGAAACGGACATTCTCCAACTCAACCGCGTTGGGTTCGGTCGCCACTTCATAGCGCCAGCCCCGCGCCTCAACGAGTTCGCGAGTCCATTCGAATGCGAAAGCCACTTTGGGATCCGCAAGCCGGCCGGCGGGTTTCACATCCACGACTACCGGGCCGGTATTCGTGATTAACAAGTAATCCGGGATGTGCTTTCGCGGCTTGCGGTCAACTGAAGCTCGGAGCAGGAACGGCTGGGCAACGATCCGCCGCACACTTGTGTCGAAATCGGCAAACAGCAAGCGCGTCAACTCAAGTCGTGACTCGTAGATGACGTGACCGCCGAGGGTGCTCGACCAGTAGGTACCCGAGTAGTGCTTCTGCCCGCGGTGCCACCTGAACGTCCGCCACGGAGTCGCGCTGGCGAGCTCGTCGATCCCCGCCGCAGCCCACTCTCGTGCCACTTCACTCAGGTCGTCCGCACGTCGGTATGAGACAGAGACACCCGACGCCTTGTCTCCACTGTGGCCCATGGCGATCACCTCGGCCCTGCAATCGGATCAGACTGCTTTGGTGACCTGATCGTCACATAGCCGTTGGCGCGGGCCTCGGATTGAACAACCCGCGTGTCTCACGAATTTGGCGGATCCGCCATCGCTCCGCCATAGTCCGTGAGATTCCGCCACGTTCCGTGAGACCCTACAGCTGTTTAGATGCTACCGCGCCATGTTGGCGAAGCGCGAGAGATGCAGCTGGTGGGCAACAGTCACCGTCTTAGTCGGGCCGTTACGGTGCTTGGCCACAATCAGATCCGCCTCACCGCCGCGCGGATCGTCGCGATCGAACGCGTCGGGCCGGTTCAGCAGGATGACCATATCCGCATCTTGCTCGAGCGAGTTATGGACTGAAATACCTTGTGCCACAAAGTTATGCGTGCCGTCAACAGTACCGTCGAACACATCGTGTTCACCTATGCTGGTAATTTCCACGATCTGATCCCAGAACACGTCGCTAGTTGCCAGCGCATGTACTTCACTGTCGTCAAGCAATGCCGCGGCGCGATGCAGCCGAGCACGGCTGGGCGCGTGCTTCCACATCGTCGATCCGCAGAACTGCGTACCCATCGCGGCTGCGAACTGGCGATGTGTCGTCGCCCGGCTCGCTAGCGTTGCCTTGACTTGGTTCCAGACTCCAATTGGGATCGTGTCAGAGTTGGCCCTGCACGAAACGCCCTCCAACTTGGCGAGGACCTCCCGGCAGGGGAAATACTTCAGGCCGTTGGCGCCCACGCCTCGAAGAAATCGCCGTTGATTGTCGGTGCCAAAGATGTTCAGGTGATACGAGTCTCGGTAGCCGCGCTTGGGGACTCGATAAATTCGGCACAGGATGCCTAGGCGCAGCAGCAGTTGCGATACCTCATCGATGAGACGGCGGCTGGTAGATGCGTAATAAATCCGGCCTTGCCGACCTTTCTCATCCCAACGGACGCACCCGTCGGTAGCCCAGAGGTGGTTCAAGAACAGCGCGATTTGATCATTGGGCGCGGCGAAGATGACGTCTGGCACGAACTTCTCGTGGCTCCGCAGCCCGAACAGGCCCAGCTCGTCCAGCCACGCCGCGATCGGATTGCGCCGACCGTGGGTCAACCTGTACGGCGCCGGCAGCCGCAGCGTAGTAACACGCGCGGCCGCGTAGTCATCCCGAACGGCGGTCACGCCGAAGTGCGCTGCAGCCGCCGACACCGCGGCGAGGTTCTGCTCGTCGATCGAGGCATACCGAATCGGCTGCTTCTTGACACACGACCCGTCACCGATCATGTGCGCCAGCAGAATCACCTCGGATTCCGCCATCCGCACCGTCTGAACGGGCTCCGGAATCCGGCGCGGCACCGCCAGCCGGTCTCCAACCGTCAACTCTTCCAACGGTGTCCAGCCGTCCAGCGTCATGAACGGATGGTTCCTCGTCGCCTGCACCTCGCGTCCCGACGCCAGCCGAAGCCGAAACACCTCTTTGCGTCCACTCGGAAAGACGTTCGTCATCGGCCTCGCCACCATCCGCAGCTGCTCGTCCAGCGACCAGACCAGGGGCCGCTCGCCGGTGCGCATCAGCTCGCCGAACGTGACTTCGGCACCGTTGTCGGCCCGCAAGATCCGCGTC
>NZ_JBYCLA010000614.1:0-3042 GCF_057473665.1 Mycobacterium sp. TH-M25 | reverse complement strand
GACGGCGGCGATATCGGGGTTGTCGAGTTGCGTTCCGTACTCCGGCAATCCACTTTGCTCTTGCTCGAGTATGACCATGCCGAGTCGGCCGTTGTTGAACACCACGAATTTCACCGGCAGCCGATAGGTGACCGCGGTACGCAGGTCGCCGAGCAACATCATCAGGCCTCCGTCGCCGCAGCAGGCAATCACCTGCCGAGAACGGTCCAGCGCCGCGGCCCCGAGTGCCTGTGGCATGGCGTTGGCCATTGAACCCAAGTTGTACGACCCCAGAAGGGCACGGCTACCGCGCATTTCGATAAAGCGCGACAACCACACGGTGGCCATGCCGGTATCGGACGTGAAGATGGCGTCATCGGCGGCCGCAGCGTCGAGCACAGCAGCGACCAGTTCCGGCCGGATCAGCTCCTCGGGGTTGTCGAGGTGCTTGCGGATCCGTCCCAGCAACTTGCGATCGTGGTCGGGGTCGGCGAGCCGCTGCTGCGCGGAGCGCCACAGCTCGAATTCACGACGGTGCCGGTCCAGGAATCGGGTGTCAGAACGTGCGGTGAGTCGTGGCAGGAGCTGCGCCAGAGTGGTTTTCGCATCGCCGACAAGCGGAACAGTCACCGATACGCGCCGACCGATATGCTCTGGGCGCGTGTCGATTTGGACGACGGTCTTGTCATGCGGGAGCCAGTCACGATACGGGAAGTCGGTGCCGATGAGAAGCAACGTATCGGCGTGATGCAGTGCCAGATGGGCGGCGGGGTTACCGATGAGGCCGGTTTGCCCTAATTGATAAGGGTTTTCTCCGTCGAATCCAGCCTTGGCCTTCAAGGTCAGCACCATGGGCGCGGCCAATGCCTTGGCTATTGACAGTACTTCGTCACGAGCCTCGCGCGCACCGCACCCGACCAGGAGCGCGACCTTCTCGGCCTGGTTCAAGGTGTCGGCGGCGAGCTGGACATCCCCCGGGTCGGGCGACTGGCCCGCGCGGGACAGGGCGAAGGTGGCGCCCGATGTCGCGACACGCTGTTCACCGATGTCGCCGGGGATGGTCAGTATCGCCACACCTCGGCGAGCCAGTGCCGTATTGACCGCTTGCTCAAGCAGATACGGCATCTGACTTGGGGTGGTGACCGTCTCGTGAAACTCACTGACGCCGGCAAAGACTGCATCGTTGTCGACTTCCTGGAAGAAATTGCTGCCGATATCCGCAGTCGGGACCTGCCCGCAGATGGCGAGCACCGGGGCATGCGACTTCTTCGCGTCGTATAGACCGTTGAGCAGGTGCAAGGAGCCTGGGCCGACGGTTCCCATGCACACCCCCAGCGTTCCGGTGAGTTGAGCCTGCGCTCCCGCCGCGAACGCCGCCACTTCCTCATGCCGCACCCCGACCCATTCCAGCCGGTCCTCGCGGCGGATTGCGTCGGTAATGGGGTTCAGAGCGTCGCCGACGACCCCCCATACCTGGCGAACTCCCAGATCGACGAGGGCCGAGACGATAGTGGAAGCGACGGTAGGCAATGGCTCTCCTAGACCTTCAATAATCGGGGTATACCGGCCGGAGCAAAGGAATCCGCGTCGGCCGACTCCCAGTCGGATCGCCAGCTGTTGGGCGCATGGTCGAGCAACACTCCGGGGGTGAGCCATTCGTAAAGCTCTGCGTAGGAAAGTCGTTCGGTCGAGGAGACGCGCTTGTGCAACATGTGGGGATTGAGCTTCGTCGGATCGGAGACACCCATCGATCCCATGATCCGCATCGCCTGCGCAACCGTCGCCTTCTGGTAGCGGTACACGCGTTCGCTCTTGTCGGCTACGTCCAGGGCTCGCGCGCGCTGCGGGTCCTGGGTGGCGACCCCGACCGGGCAGCGGTTGGTGTGACAGCGTTGCGATTGAATGCAGCCGGCTGCCATCATCATCGATCGGGCCGAGTTGGTGTAGTCGGCACCCTGAATGAGGCGCTTCACGATATCGGTGCCGGTCGCGACCTTGCCGCTGGCGCCGAGGCGAATCTTGTCCCGCAGGCCCGTCCCCACCAGCGCATTGTGCACAGTCATCAGACCGTCGGTCAGTGGAAGGCCCACGTGGTCCTCGTATTCCAGCGGTGCGGCGGCGGTGCCGCCCTCACCACCGTCCACGATGATGAAGTCCGCGGACACGCCTTCGGCGAGCATCGCCTTGCAGATTGCCAGCACGTCGACTCGGGAACCCACGCACAGCTTGAACCCGACCGGCTTTCCGCCGGCCAGTTCACGCAACCGCGCCACGAATCCGATCAGTTCGCGCGGCGTTCCGAACGCAGTGTGCGCAGCGGGGCTGACGCACTTCTCGCCGACCGGCACACCCCGGTAGGCGGCGATTTCCTCGCTGACTTTGGCCGCCGGCAGCACTCCGCCCACCCCAGGCTTCGCCCCTTGACTCAACTTGATCGAGATGCACTTGACCGCATCATGAGCTGCCTTGTCGGCGAACTGATGTGGGTCAAAGGAGCCGTCCTTGGCCCGCGCACCGAAGTATCCCGAACCGATCTGCCACACCACGTCGGCTCCGCCGAGATGATACGGAGTCAGTCCACCTTCTCCGGTGTCGTGAGCGAAACGCCCCTTGCGCGCGCCGTTGTTCATCGCCCGCAACGCGTTACCGGACAGCGCGCCGAAACTCATCGACGAGATGTTCATCAGCGCGATGTCGTACGGCTTCTTGCAGTCCGGCCCACCGATTCTGACCCGCAACGGTTCTTCGGGCGGATCGACCGGGGCCGTCGAGTGAAGCAGGTATTCATAGCCGTCTTTGTCGATGTCGCGCTCGGTTCCGAACGACACCTCGGCGGCGGTACCTTTGGCGCGCTCGTAGATCAGCGAGCGGATGTCGCGGTCGAATGGGCGGCCGTCGAAGTTGCGTTCGATGAAATATTGCTGTAGTTCCGGGCGTAGCGCCTCCAGCAGATAGCGCATATGGCCCAGAACCGGGTAGTTGCGTAGCACTGAGTGCTTGCGCTGAGCCAGGTCGTAGACGCCGGTCGCGGCGATGGCCGTGACGACAACAGCCGGGATCCAC
>NZ_JBYCLA010000613.1:0-10208 GCF_057473665.1 Mycobacterium sp. TH-M25 | reverse complement strand
TCCCTCCCGGCGTCGTTGCCTCCCTCGGCGCTGCTTGCGCCAGGCCCCACCGCCCCCTGCCCGCCGCGGTCGGGTGCCAGTCGTCGGCCGACTTCGGTGAGCACGGTGATCACTTCGATTTGCCCGGCTTCGTCGGCGTCGAATCCCAGCCCGAGGATGCCGGTTTCGGCCAGCTGGGCCCACACCTCCCGGTTCCAACCCAGTTCGGAGTCGACGGCCTTGATCCGGCTTTCGGCGTCATAGCTGCGCGACAGCAAGTCGCGGGTGGTGTCGCGCAGGAGTGTTTGTTCTTCGCTCAGTTGAAAGTCCATGTCGTTACCTGCCTTACTAGCCCGGTTCTCGTTTACAAGCCCAGAATGGTCGACGCGATGATGGTGCGCTGAACTTCGTTGCTCCCGCCGTAAATCGACGTCTTGCGGTAGTTCAGGTAGTGCGGCGCGCTGTGCTGTGCCCACGACGGCGAAGCGATGTCATCACCGGCTTCGTAGGGCAGCGCGTCCGGGCCAGCGACCTCGACGAGTAGTTCGGTGGCGATCTGCTGCAATTGGCTGCCGCGTAGTTTCAGCACCGACGACGCCGGGTTGGGTTTGCCGCTCTTGGACCCGGATGCTACCCGCATCTGGGTGAGTTCCAATGCCAGCAAGTCGTTTTCGGCTTCGGCGACTCGAGCCGCGAACAGCGGATCCTTCAGGAGGCCGCTCTCGGCAGCGCGCCTCTTCACGTCCGCGAGGCGGACCTTGGTGCGACCCACCTGTGCGATACCGGTACGCTCGTTGCCCAACAGGAACTTTGCGTAACTCCAGCCCTGATTCTCTTCTCCGACAAGCTGATCGGCGGGCACCCGGACGTCTTCGAAGAACACCTCGTTGACCTCGACGCTGCCGTCGATCAACTTGATCGGCCGCATGGTGATACCGGGAGTGTCGAGGTCGATGAGCAGAAACGAGATGCCGGCCTGCTTCTTCGGCGCTTGCGGATCGGTGCGCACCAGGCAGAAGATCCAGTCGGCGTACTGACCGAGCGTGGTCCAGGTTTTCTGGCCGTTGACGACGTAGCTGTCGCCGTCACGCAACGCGGTGGTGCGCAGCGACGCCAGATCGGAGCCGGCTTCGGGCTCGGAAAACCCTTGGCACCACCAAATGTCGAGGGCCGCGGTCGGCGGCAAAAAGCGTTGCTTGATCTCCTGCGAGCCGAACTCGGCGATGACCGGGCCCACCATTTTGGCGTTGAAGTTCAGCGGCTCCGGCACGCAGGCCAGTTGCATCTCATCGAGCCAGATCTGATGCTGGGCCGGGGTCCAGTCTTTGCCGCCCCATTCGAGCGGCCAATGGGGCACCGCCAGCCCGTGCTCGTTGAGGATCTTGTGGCTGGTCTCGATGTCGTCGCGGTCAAGGCCCTCGCCCGCGCGGGTCCGTTCCCGGATGTCCGCGGGGATCTTCATCGTGTAGAACTCGCGTAGCTCGTCGCGGAGGGCGGCTTCGTCCTTCGTGAGCGCCAGTTGCATGCCAGTCTCCTCTGCTGGATCTGTCAAACCTGTAGTGCACGTTATCCGGCCGCCCGACCAACTGGTCAGGCGGCTCGCTGCTGAATCGTTCATGCACAGTCCCCACCTGCTCCACAGCGGGTGCCTCAGGACCGCCACGACGTGCACGCGGCGGCAGTGGGCAGTCCTACCGTCGACGCATGCGAACACAACTGCCCGCTGAGCGATTGCACCGCCGACTCGGCACGGAGCCGACCGCGGACGCGCGCTCGGATGACGATATCGACGACGACATCGACGACGACGATCCGAACTCCCTGTTGCCGCGGTGGGTTCCAGACGGTTCGGCGCAGGACGGGTGGCTGGCCAAGATCCGTGCCGACCCTGGTCGCGCGGGTGCGATCGCCTTGTCCGCGGTCGCGGTCATCGCCGTGCTGATCACCATCTTCACGCTGATGCGCGAACAGCCCGCACCCGTGGCCTCTGCCAAGCTGCCGCCCGTCGAGATGGCGGCCTCGGCAAGCCGCAGCCCCGATCCGTCCGCTCGGGCGAACCAGCCGGTCGTGGTGAGCGTGGTCGGCCTGGTGCACAAGCCCGGCCTCGTCACGCTGGCACCCGGCGCACGCATCGCCGACGCTCTGAAGGCGGCCGGCGGCACCACCGATGGCGCGGACACCATCGGGCTCAACATGGCTCGCCAGCTCGATGACGGCGAGCAGATCGTGGTGGGCATTGCGCCGGCCGCAGGGCAGCCCACGTTGCTGGGCAGCTCGGTGAGCCCCGGATCGAAGGTGCCGGGTCCCACCGGATCGGCATCGCGGCCGACCAAGGGCGGACCGCCGCAGCTGATCAACCTGAACACGGCGAACGTCCAGCAGCTGGACAGCTTGCCCGGGGTGGGCCCGGTAATGGCGGCGGCGATCGTGGCCTGGCGCGACGCCAATGGCAAGTTCACCAGCGTCGAACAGCTCGGCGAGGTCGACGGCATCGGCCCTGGCCGTCTGGAGAAGCTGCGTCGGCTGGTCCGTGTCTGAGGCCGGTGACGCAGGCATCCACCGCCGGTCCGTCGCCGGCGGGTTTATGGCGGCTGGACGCGCGCTTGGTGCCGGCGGCGCTGACCAGTTGGGTGGTGACCGCGGCCGGGATCATCTGGCCGGTCGGCGCGCTCGCCGGGTGCCTCTGCCTGACCGCGGGCGCGGTCGGAATGCTGCTGCGGCGCTTGGGCTCGGACCGGGCCGGGCTGCGCGCGATCGGCCTGGGGCTGGCCGCCGCGGGCGTGGTCGGTGCCGGATTCGGGTTTGCGATCGCGTTGCGCACCGACGCGGTCGCGCACCACCCGATCACCGCGGTATTCGGTACCACGGTCGAGGTGGCCGTCACCCCCGTCGAGAGCGCGCGGCCGGTGGGTCACGGACGGCTGCTGTTCCGCGCCGAACTCCGGCGGCTCGGCCGCGACGAGATATCCGGCCGCGCGGCGGTTTTCGCTCCAACGCGCGACTTCGCAGCGGTGATGGTCGGCCAACCGATGCGTTTTCGTGCACGCATCACCGCGCCGACCCGTCGTGACCTGACTGTGGCCGTGGTGACCGCGGTCGGCGCGCCGACAATGGGCCGAGCCGGGCCGCTGAATCGTGCTGCGGATGCCGTCCGCGTGCGGTTCGCCGACGCGGCCCGCCGGGTGTTGCCCACCGAGCAGGCGGCGATGCTGCCCGCGCTGGTGCTCGGTGACATGTCGTCGGTGACCCCGGTCGTCGGCCAAGAGTTCCGCGTCGCGGGTCTGACGCACCTGACCGCGGTATCGGGTGCCAACGTCACGATCGTGTGCGGGGCGGTGCTGTTCGCCGCGCGCCTGATCGGCCCACGGGCCGCGGTGGGTTTGGCCGGCCTCGCGTTGGTGCTGTTCGCCATCGTGGTGCAGCCCTCGGCGAGCGTGCTGCGGGCGGCGGTGATGGGCGCGATCGCGCTCGTCGGTGTCCTGTCGTCGCGGCGACGGCAGGCGATTCCGGCGCTGGCGGGCACCGTGCTGGTGTTGATGGTCCTCACGCCGCAGTTGGCCGTCGACGTGGGCCTGGCACTGTCGGTGGTGGCCACAGCCGCGCTGGTCGTCATCGCGCCGATCTGGTCGCGGCGCCTGGTGACGGGGGGCTGGCCCAAGCCGCTGGCAGACGCGGTCTGTGTGGCATGCGCCGCGCAGTTGGTGACCGCGCCGCTGATCGCCGGTATTTCCGGCCGGCTCAGCCTGGTGTCGGCGGCGGCAAATCTCGCGGTCGCGGCCTTGGTCGCGCCGATCACCATCCTGGGCACTGCGGCGGCGGCGGCGTGCCTGTTTTGGCCGGCCGGGGCGCAGTTGCTGATCCGGTTCACCGGCCCGGAAGTGTGGTGGCTGTTGCGGATCGCGCACTGGTCGGCGAGTGTGCCCGGCGCGAGTGTGCCGGTGCCGGCCGGGATTTGCGGGGTGCTGGGGGTCGGCGCCGCGGGACTGCTGGCCGTGTTGCTGTGGCGGTGGCGGTGGTTTCGGGCAGTGATGGCGCTGGCGATCTGCGCGCTACTGGCCTGGTCGCTGTCCGGTCTGCTGGCGGGGGCCGGCGCAGGTGTCGGCCGAACGTGACACCATCATCTGGTGAGCCAGCAGGATTCGGCAGTGCACCTGGTGTTGGGAGATGAGGCGCTGCTGGTCGAGCGCGCAATCGCGGACGTGCTGCGGTCGGCCCGCGAGCGCGCGGGTACCGACGACGTCCCGGTCGACCGGGTCCGCGCCGGCGATGTCGGCGTCTACGAACTGGCTGAACTGCTCAGCCCGTCGCTGTTCGCCGACGAGCGCGTCGTCGTCTTGGAGGCTGCCGGTGAGGCCGGCAAAGAGGCGGCCGAATTGATCGCCAAAGCCGCAGCCGACGTGCCGGCGGGCACCGAACTTGTCGTGGTGCACTCCGGCGGCGGGCGTGCCAAGGCGTTGGCCAATCAGCTGCAGAAGCTGGGTGCTGAAGTTCATCCCTGCGCGAAAATCGCCAAGGCCGGCGAGCGGTTGGACTTCGTGCGCAAGGAGTTTCGTGCCCTGAAGGCCAAGGTCGACGACGACACGCTCACCGCGCTGCTCGACGCGATCGGCTCAGATATTCGCGAATTGGCTTCGGCCTGTTCGCAATTGGTTGCCGATACCGGTGGCCGGGTGGATGTCGCCGCGGTGCGGCGGTATCACCACGGCAAGGCCGAGGTCAAAGGTTTCGACATCGCCGACAAAGCCGTGGCGGGTGACGTCGAGGGCGCGATCGAGGCGCTGCGCTGGGCGATGCTGCGCGGCGAACCGCAGGTGGTGTTGGCCGACGCGCTGGCAGAAGCCGTCCACAGCATCGGGCGGGTGGGGTCGCTGTCGGGCGACCCTTACCGGCTGGCCTCAGAACTGGGGATGCCGCCCTGGCGGGTGCAGAAAGCCCAGAAGCAGGCACGGCGCTGGTCGCGCGATTCGGTGGCTACCGCGATGCGGCTGGTGGCGGCGCTGAACGCCGACGTGAAAGGGGCGGCCGCCGACGCCGACTACGCGCTGGAGGCGGCGGTGCGAAAAGTCGCGGAGCTCGTCGCCGAATAAGCGGACTAGCCGAGTTTGTGGAGTGCGTGGGCGAGCGCGGACTTTTTGTTGGCCGCCTGGTTCTTGTGGATTACACCCTTGCTGGCGGCCTTGTCGAGCTTGCGGCTGGCCGAGACCAGCAGTTCGGCTGCCTTGTCCTTCTCGCCGGCCGCGGTGGCGTCGCGGAATGCGCGCACCGCCGTGCGAAGCGACGACTTCACCGACTTGTTGCGCAGCCGGGCGCGCTCGTTGGTGCGGTTGCGCTTTTGCTGCGACTTGATGTTGGCCACGCGTAATTCCTCTTCAAAGTTTCAGCGGCTTGGGGTGTGACGGGTTGCCGGGGCGCGTTGACGCTTAAGCGGCGATTGCCCAGGGTATCAGTCCGGGGTGAAATCCCCCAAAGTGAAGCACCCGACCCTGCGCGGCTGGCAGATCTGATGCAGCATGACACTGTGGCCCTTCGAACCGTTCCCGCAGAGTCCCGACGGCAAAAACAAGGCACGTCGCAGAACTTCGAGCGCATTTTTGATGGCTACAACGAGGTCAACGGCTACTCCGACGCTTTCGACGAGATGTTCGACGGTCAGGGCAACGTCCGGGGACCGTACAGAGGCATCTACCGCGAGCTCGCGCCGTCCAGCGCCGCCGACCTCGACGACCGGGCCGAAGCGCTGAGTCGAGCGTTCAGCGACCAGGGCATCACCTTCTCACTCTCCGGCCAGGAGCGCCCGTTTCCGCTGGACCAGGTGCCACGAGTGATTTCGGCCGCCGAGTGGACGAAGTTGGAGCGCGGCCTGATCCAGCGCGTCCGCGCCTTGGAGGCCTTCCTCGACGATATTTACGGCGATCAGGAGATCCTGCGCGACGGCGTCATCCCGCGACGGCTGATCACCTCGTGCGAGCATTTCCACCGTCAGGCTGTGGGCATCATGCCGCCCAACGGGGTGCGTATCCACGTCGCGGGCATCGACATGATCAAGGACGAGAAGGGCACCTGGCGGGTGCTCGAGGACAACCTGCGTTCGCCGTCGGGGGTGTCCTATGTGATGGAGAACCGGCGCACGATGGCGCGGGTCTTCCCGAACCTGTTCGCCAGCCACCGGGTGCGCGCCGTCGACGACTATGCGTCGCATCTGCTGCGGGCGCTGCGTAACTCCGCGGCCACCAACGAGACCGACCCGACGGTGGTGGTGCTGACCCCGGGCGTCTACAACTCGGCGTACTTCGAGCATTCGCTGCTGGCCCGTCAGATGGGTGTCGAGTTGGTCGAAGGCCGCGACCTGTTCTGCCGCGACAACCAGGTCTATATGCGCACCACCCAAGGGGAGGTGCAGGTCGACGTCATCTATCGCCGCATCGACGACGTCTACCTGGACCCGATGCAGTTCCGCCCCGACTCGGTGTTGGGGGTGGCGGGGCTGCTCAACGCCGCCCGGGCGGGCAACGTGGTGATCTCCAGCGCCGTCGGCAACGGGGTGGGCGACGACAAACTCGTCTACACCTATGCGCCGACCATCATCGAGTACTACCTGGGCGAGAAGCCGCTGCTGGCCAACGTGGAGACCTTCCGCTGCTGGCTGGACGACGAGCGCGAGGAGGTACTCGACAGGGTCGACGAACTGGTGGTCAAACCCGTCGAAGGCTCGGGTGGTTACGGCATCGTCTTCGGTCCGCAAGCGTCGACCAAGGAACTGAACACGATCAGCAAGAGCATCCGCGACGACCCGCGGGGCTGGATCGCTCAGCCGATGATGCAGTTGTCGACGGTCCCGACGCAGATCGGCGACACGCTGGCCCCGCGTTACGTCGACCTGCGGCCGTTCGCGGTCAACGACGGCAACGACGTGTGGGTGCTGCCCGGCGGACTGACCCGGGTTGCGCTGGTCGAAGGATCGCGGGTGGTGAACTCCAGCCAGGGCGGCGGATCCAAGGACACCTGGGTGCTGGTTTCGAAGACCTCGGACGCCGACCGCGAACTCGGCGCCGCCGAGGTGGTCAAGGCGTTGCCTGCGCCGGCCACCGCCGAAGGCGCGGCGAAAGTGGAGAAGGAATCTCAACAACAACAGCAGGCGGTGGTTCGCTGATGCTCGCACGCAATGCCGAAGCCCTGTACTGGATCGGTCGCTATGTCGAGCGTGCCGACGACACGGCGCGCATCCTCGACGTCACGGTGCACCGGCTGCTCGAGGATTCCAGCGTCGACCCGGACCACGCCTCACGAGTTTTATTGCAGGTCTTGGGCATCGACGAACCTGACACCGATCTGGATGTGTGGTCGCTGACCGATCTGGTGGCATTTCGGCGCAATATATCGGGCGGCGGAACCTCGATCGTCGACGCGATCACTGCGGCGCGGGAGAACGCGAGGTCGGCTCGCGAGGTGACGTCCACCGAGACCTGGGAGTGCATCAACACCACCTACAACGCGCTTGGCGAACGCGAGCGGGCCGCCAAACGCCTTGGGCCACATGAATTCTTGTCGTTCATCGAGGGGCGTGCGGCGATGTTCGCCGGCCTCGCCGACTCCACGTTGTCCCGGGACGACGGCTACCGCTTCATGATGCTGGGCCGGGCGATCGAGCGCGTGGACATGACGGTGCGCATGTTGCTGTCGCGGGTGGGCGACAGTGCGGTATCCCCGGCATGGGTGACGCTGCTGCGGTCCGCGGGCGGTCACGACACCTACCTGCGCACGTATCGCGGTGTGCTGGACGCGAATCGGGTGGTCGAATTCATCCTGCTCGATCGGCGGTTTCCGCGGTCGATCTTCTATTCGCTGAAGATGGCCGAGCATCATCTCGACGAGTTGCTGCACAATCCGCACAGTGGAGTCGGCGCCATCTCCGAGGCCCAGCGGCTGCTGGGCCGCGCGCGCAGCGAACTCGAATTCGTCCGGCCGGGCGTGCTACTCGAGTCGTTGGAGATGCGGTTGGCCGGTCTGCAGAAGTCGTGTTCTGACGTTGGAGGAGCGTTGGCGGCGCAGTACTTTCACCCGGTTCCGTGGGTGGCCTGGACTGACGCCGGTCAGCGGGATCCAGTGCCGGCCAAGGCGGCCAAGGCGACCAAGCAGGGGAAGAACTGATGTGGCGGATGCGGGTGTTGCACGCAACCGGCTACGCGTACCCGTCCCCGGCGACGGCGTCCTACAACGAAGCCCGGCTCACGCCGCGATCGGATTCACGACAAAACGTCGTGCTCAACCGTGTCGAGACCGTTCCGGCAACCCGGTCATATCGCTACATCGACTATTGGGGCACCGCGGTCACGGCGTTCGACTTGCATGCACCGCACACGGAGTTGACCGTGACGTCGGCGTCGGTGGTCGAGACCGAGAAGCCGGACCCGCCCAGCCAACAGCTCACCTGGTCGGAACTGCGCAGCGAAGCAGTCATCGACCGCTATGACCAGTTGCTGAGCCCCACCGATCAGGCGCCGGCCAGCAAACGCATTGCGGCCGTGGGCAAGAAGATCGCCAAAGAGCACGAGCCTGCCGACGCGGTCCTGGCCGCCTCGGCATGGGTACGCGGCGAACTGGACTACGTCAAAGGCAGCACCAGCGTGCGTTCGTCGGGTTTGGACGCGTTGCGCGAAGGCAAAGGCGTCTGCCAGGACTTCGTGCATGTGTCGCTGATGGTGTTGCGCAGCATGGGAATTCCCGCGCGCTACGTCTCCGGCTACCACCACCCCGACGCGGACGCCGAGGTCGGCGAAACCGTCGACGGCCACAGTCACGCCTGGATTCAGGCCTGGACCGGAGGCTGGTGGGATCACGACCCCACCAACGACAGCGAGATCAACGAGCAGTACGTCAGCGTCGGCGTCGGGCGTGACTATGCCGATGTGGCCCCGCTGAAGGGCATTTACTCGGGGCAGGGCGCCACCGACCTCGACGTCGTCATCGAGATCACCCGATTGGCATAACCAGAGCGTGCAGCCCCGGGTGTTCACGTGAAGTAATCGGCTCGATTTCTCCCAGCGGCTGACATGCCGCCCATCTCGTCGTAGCCTGGATGTGAATCTGATCACACGCGGCGGGAGGCTCGATGCGGATAGCGGATGTGTTGCGCGGCAAAGGTGCGGCGGTGGTGACGATCAAGCCCGACGCGACGGTCGCTGAGCTGATTGCCGGGCTCGCCGATCACAACATCGGCGCGATGGTGGTGGCGGCGGCCGACGGTGTCAAAGGGATCGTCTCCGAGCGCGACGTGGTCCGCCAGTTGCACGCCCACGGGGCGTCGGTGCTGTCCCGACCGGTCTCGACAATCATGACCGCGGCCGTCTCGACCTGCACCAAGTCCGACACCGTGGACAGCCTCACCAGGCTGATGACCGAAGACCGGGTGCGGCACGTGCCGGTACTGGAGGACGGGAAACTGATCGGCATCGTCAGCATCGGCGACGTCGTCAAGACCAGGATGCAGGAGCTGGAGAGCGAGCACCAGCAGCTGCAGTCCTACATCACGCAGGGGTAGCTCAGCTCCACGAGTAGTCACGGCGCAGACGCGCTGCGACCTGGTCGAAGATCGTGCGGTCCAGAATCGCGCCTTCGCGCCGGATGCTCGCTTCGGGAACGTCGAGCACGCGGTCCAGGCGTACCCAACTGGGCCGGCCCTCGCCGTCCCAATTGCCGGCGCCGATGCCCACCCAGCATCGGTCGGCGGCATGGCTTTTCTCGCTCGACACCGTCAAGCCGAGCAGCGTCGTGTGATCGCGGCCCACGACCAGCACGGGGTGGTCCTCGCCGCGGGTCGGGTCTTGCTCGTAGGTCACCCACGTCCACACGATTTCGCCGGGGTCGGCGCGACCGTCTAGGTCGGGGGAGTAGACGATGCGGCGCGCTCGATGCGCGGTGGGGGCGCTGGTGCGGGTCACCGGGCGACCGGCGGTGATCTCGGCGGGGGCGGTGCCGGCGAGCACGTCGAGGCCGACCTGGATGCCGCGCCGCACCGCGGGGGAATGCTGCAGCTGCCGAATCAATTTCGGTGCCTCGCTGAACACCAGCTGTTCCGCCAGTCGCTGGAACGTCCTCCACTGTGCCGGCATCTTCGCAGTTTAGAACGGCCCTCGGGCGTCGGGCGTCGGGCGCCGGCCCGGGTGCGACCGTGAGGAAAAACCCACATGACGGGACAGCCTCGGCTTGTTCGGGGGCCAGGCGCCGCGCGG
>NZ_JBYCLA010000612.1:0-4867 GCF_057473665.1 Mycobacterium sp. TH-M25 | reverse complement strand
CGACGGCACCGAGGTCAACACGATCGACACCGCGCTGGCTCCGGCGCCGGTGTACCTCAGCGCACTCGGTATCAGCGGCCTGACCGCGTACTTCGGGCTGCTCGACGTCGGCAAGCCCGAGCCGGGCCAGACCGTGCTGGTCTCCGGAGCGGCCGGATCGGTGGGCAGCATCGTCGGCCAGATCGCCAAGATCAAGGGATGCCGCGCGGTCGGCGTCGCCGGTGGCGAGGACAAATGCCGCTGGCTGGTCGACGAGGCCGGATTCGACGCCGCGATCGACTACAAGACCGCCGATGTGCGCGCAGAGCTCAAGGCCCACGCCCCGGACGGCGTCGACGTGTACTTCGACAACGTCGGCGGGACGACGCTCGAAGCGGCGCTCAACCGACTGGCCCGCGGGGCTCGCGTCGTGTTGTGCGGCGCGGTGTCGCAGTACAACGACACTGCGCGCGGGCCGTCCAACTACATGCAACTGCTGGTTGCGCGCGCATCCATGACCGGGTTTGTCATCTTCGACTACGCGCAGCGCTATCCGGAAGGGGTTGCGCAGCTTGCGAAATGGATCAAGAGCGGCCACCTGCGGTCGCACGAGCAGATCGAGCACGGCGGTGTCGGCGACTTCCCCGACGCGCTGGCCAAACTGTTCCGCGGCGAAAACACCGGCAAGCTTATTTTGGCGCTCGGGGAATAGCCCGGCCGGGCGAACTGGTTAAACACCGCCATGGCTGCCTTGAGCGAGACCCAACGTGAAGAATTCCTGGCCGGCAAGCACGTCGCGGTGTTGTCGGTGGCGGCGACCGACGGCCGTCCGCCGGCCAGCGTGCCGATGTGGTACGGCTTCACGCCGGGCGGGAACATCCTGGTCAACACCGGCGTGGGGGCCCGCAAGACCAAGCTCATCGAGCAGGCCGGCGTGGTGACGCTGGTTGTGCAACGCGAAGACCCGCCGTATCAGTACGTGGTTGTCGAAGGCACCGTCGTCGACACCACGACGCCCGCGCCGCTGGAGTTGCGCGAGGCGATTGCCATTCGCTACCTCGGCGAGGAAGGCGGCCGCGCCTTCGTCCAGGCCATGGCGGATCAGCCGGGAATCCTGTTCACCATTCGGCCCGACCGCTGGATCACCGCCGACTTTTCCGGTGAGCTTTAGCATTCGGGTTTTCCAGCGCGCCCGGCCCGGTCGTGTCGCGGTCGTCGACGCGTCGAACTGTCCTAAGGTAACTGGGTTGTTAGGCAGGAAAACCTGAGGAAGCAGTTCACATGGAACTCGACCGGATCACCAACCCGATGCGGTTGGCCCGGGGATCGCATCAGCCCGGGTCGGGTAAAGGGTGCGCGATGAACGTGATCTCCTACATCAACGGCGACGAGCAGATCACCGACTTCCCGGCGACCTCGGCCCGCCCCTTGGCGTCGTTCGTGCAGTTGTGCAACGACTCGCTGGCTGAGCCCGACGGGTACCTCTCGCCGGAGAACAGTCTGCTGGTGCTCGATCTCGGCTGGCTGACCGTCGGGACCGCTGACGTCGCCGACGCGATCCTGCACATCTGGGTGACCAAGCTGCTGACCAGTCCGCCATGGGGTGTGCTGCGGTATGCCCGCGGGGCGGCGGCCGACGCCATTGCCGAGATCGCGGACCTGCATCGGAGATTCGTCCCCGGTGACGTGCCGTCGATCGTCAGCTGGGACAGTGCGGCCAAAGCGGGCCGCACTGCGTGTGAGGCGTCCGAGGGCGCGGAACTCTATGCGGTGCGGGCCGCCTGTCAGTCGACGTCGCTGGTCGAGACCGATGACTGGGACACCCTGGACGCCGTCACCGGTAACGCTCTGCGCGCGCACCGGTTGGCCAACATGGATGCCGGTGCTGCACCGATTGTGGACGTGACCCGCAACGCGATCCGCTCGTGGCGGCGGCTCGCCGGCTTGAGCGTGGTGGGCAACGACCCGATCCCGGTGGCTGTCTCGGCTTAGCCGAAGCGAACCTGCCCACTCACAGCGGCGGGGCATCCAGGGTGAGGCTGAACAGGGCGTAGGCCATGCAGAACAACAGGTTCAGCGTCACGAGAACCATGCCGACGAAAAGAAGTGAACGAGTGCCGCGACGCTTCATGCGTCGGACCTTCGCGCTCAACTCGTCGCGTCTCAGCTGCGCCACGATCAGCGCGAACCTGAAATCCGTGACCTCGGCGCAGGCGACGGCCGAGCCGGCCAACATCTGCCGGATCCGATCCGGCGGCGTGCTGACGCCGACACGTGCGAAGCGACGGCTGAGCCGTCGTGCCTGTCTCCGGCCGGCGAGATGACCACCGACCCGCAATCGCTGCGGTAATTGCCCACGTTGGTTTCGCCAGGGGGTATTTGGCGTCATCACACGCCGAAGTCTAGCCAGGCCGCGTCGGATATCGGAAGGTTCACGTGCACAGCGCCGGCGGAAATTTCACCGGCCGCGCAGCGACGGGCACGGCGAAATTTCGCGCAACATCACCGGGTGGAGCAAACTAGAACCTGTTACAGTTTTTGGTCATGGGCCGCAAGCGTGTCGTCGTCGCGGGCTTGGGTGACGTCGGCATCCTGGCGGCGATGCGGCTCGCCAAGCATTTCGAGGTCGTCGGCGTCTCGGTCAAGCCCGGTCTGGTCAGCGGCCAGGAACTCGGGGTTCGGCTGGCCCGCCCGCGCGATTGGGCGCGCGACTACTGGATCCCCTTCGACCGGTTCCGTCGGCTGGACCGCGTGCGGATCATCCAGGGTGCGCTGACCGGCGTGGATCTGGCCGGGCGGACTGTATCCGGGAAGGGCGAAGACGGCACGCCGTTCGTCGAGGGATACGACGCGCTGATCGTCTCGACCGGTGTCAGCAACGGCTTCTGGCGCCGGCCGACCCTGCAGTCGCCCGCGGACGTCGGGGCCGATTTGCACGCCGATCACCATCGCCTGGCCAACGCCGAATCCGTGGTCGTCGTCGGCGGCGGTGCGGCCGCGGTCACCAGCGCGGTGAACCTGGCAACCACCTGGCCGGACAAGCGGGTAGACCTGTATTTCCCCGGCGATCGGGCGCTGGCCGACTACCACCCGCGGGTCTGGCAGCGGATCAGCCGCCGCCTGGCCGGCCTCGGCGTCGGCCTGCACCCGGGCCATCGCGCCGCGCTGGTCAACGGCTTCGCCGGCGACGAGATCACCAGCGGCGGCGTCGACTGGAGCACTGGGCAGGCCGCGGCGTCGGCCGACGCGGTGCTCTGGGCGATCGGGCGGGTGCGGCCCAACACCGAGTGGCTGCCGCGCGAACTGCTCGACCAGAGCGGCTTCGTCCGCGTCGATCGCGAACTGCGGGTGCCCGGTCACCCGGAGGTGTTCGCGGTCGGCGACGTCGCGGCCACCGACCCGCTACGCAGCTCGGCCCGCAATCGAGGCGACGCGCTGGTCGCGCGTAACGTCCGCGCCGAACTGGGCGGCGGCCGCCCGGGCAGCTACCGTGCGCCCGGCCGCCGGTGGGGCTCGGTCCTGGGCATCCAGCCCGACGGCCTGGAGGTTTTTCTTCCCACCGGTCAGGCCGTCCGCATCCCGTCATGGCCGGTCGAGCGGGTGGTCATGCCGCTGATCGTGCGCCGCGGGATGTACGGCGGGGTGCGTGAAAATCCGCCGCTGGCCTGACCATCAGCCGCGCTTGCCGCGCACCCACTGGAACGTGCCGATGCTTTTGACCCGCACGCTGGCGAAGCCGTGCGCTTCCAGGATGTCGCCGACTTCGTCCTCGCCGAAGATGTGCGCGCCGCCGGTGGGCAGCGCTCGCCACAGGTCAACCGGCGGACGCAGGGTGGGAATCATGACCGCCAGCCGCGCACCGGGCTTGAGCACACGGGCGATCTCGGCAAGCGCCGCCGCGGGTTCGGGGACCAGTTGCAGCACCGCGACCGAGATCGCGGCGTCGAACGTCGCGTCGCGGAACGGAAGCTTCTGCGCGTCCGCGCGCAGGAAGCCGACCTGGGGTCCCGCTGCGCTGCGCACCGCGCGCGCCAGCATCGGCTCGGAGATGTCGATGCCCAGCGCGAGCCCGTCCGGACCCGCGGCATGGGCCAGCGAGGTGGTGACGGACCCGGGACCGGAACCGACGTCGAGAGCGACCCCGCCTTCCGGGATGTTCAGCCACTCGACGGGGAGCTGCATGGCGGCGATGAACCGCCGGGTCAGCGCTTGGGCGTTGTCGTAGACCAACGATCCGATCGGCGATGCCCAGGCTGCCTGGATGGCGCCGTGGTTCTTGGCTACGTCGTCGGTGGTGCCGAGCAGGTCCAGATAGCCGTTGCTGACAGCTGGCTCGGCGGGCGGATCGGCGAGCAGTTCGAGTGCTCTGCTCAGGGCTGGTGGCAGGGTGGTCTTCAGTTCGGTCATGTCCCGTTCCTTCGATGAAAGATCAATTTTCACAACCGTTTACGCGCTTGCATCCGAAGTCTACGCTGCGTCGTCGGATGCCCGCTTCGGCCGCAGGTCAAGACCCGCCGGGTCGGGGCCGACATCGAAAAAAACAAGTTGGCTACGGGTGGTGTCCCACCGTGGTGATGGTCAGCGTGTCAGCACCAGGTCCATACACCCACCAAATGCGCCAGGCAGGCTGCCTCGTGCGATCGCGTTCAACGCATTGGCGACCCACGACGACTTGTCGCTCCGGCCCGTTCAGCGCTCGGCCGTGAAGTCGCGCTCTAGGTCGCAGACGCTAGGGTCTGGTGGTGACTTCAACGTGGTCGCCGAGCCGACTCGGCAACCTGTCCGACAAGCGCATCATCGTGACCGGAGCTACCAACGGCGTCGGTCTCGGGACCGCGCGTCTGCTCGCCGGCACCGGTGCGCATGTGATCCTCGCCGTCCGCAACAC
>NZ_JBYCLA010000611.1:0-13584 GCF_057473665.1 Mycobacterium sp. TH-M25 | reverse complement strand
GCAGCGTGCCAAGCTCAGTCAGCAGGGTGCTCGACGTCGACTGGACCAGCTCGGGCATGTTGGCCCACTCCGCCGTCGCCACACTTCCCAGCGCGGTGGGGAAGTTGTCGTTGGCGCTCAGGATGGCGGTCGCCAGATCGTCGCGGGCATTGAGGAAGCCCGCGATGATCCCGGAGTTGGGGTCGAAAACGGTGTCGTTGAGCAGGGATCCGAGTTGCTGGGGGAGAAGCAGCGACAAAACGGTCTGGCCCACTGCCAATTCGGCCGGCAGATTGATATCGCTGGCCACCACGGGTAGCGCAGTGAAAGCCGCCTCCAGGCTGGCGACCGGGTTGGTGAGCAGGTCGTGGTCGACAGCAGCCCAATCGGGGGAGAGCGCCGGAGTGAATCGCAGAGCCAACGGGATGGTCGGATCGCTGCCGAACACCGCGGCGAAGTTGTTCGCGCCCATCACGCCCTGCAGTCCATGCAGGAGCAATTCCTGGAGCACCCAGTCGGGTTGGGCATTCTCGCGGGACAGGTCCAACGCGTAGTCGTAGGACAGCACGCGTTGCGACATGTCGGCCGCGTACTCCGCGGGGCTGACCGTCGGGGTGTCGGCGGGCAGATAGCTGGCCACGTCGGCCACCGGCACCACCTCCGTCGTCACCGGAAGGCCGGTCGGGTCTGTGCCGTCGGGGAGATTCTCGAACCGGGCGAAGATCTCACCGCTGCTCACACCGCTGCTGTCAAGCCAATTCGCGACGCCGGGATTGGTCGCGCTGACCACGTAGTAGGTGTAGCCGTCGGGGTCGGCGAACGCCGTGGTGTTGTTCAGCGTCGTCTGCGCCAAGGTGGACGGCAGCCCGGCGCCGAAGACGTTCATCAGTTCGATCCCGCTGTAGCCGGACGGCACGTCGGGCACTTGCACGATCAGGGCCTGGCCGGGATTCAGGTCGAAATTCCCACCGGAGACCTCGGCGCTGGGCAGACCCGTTGCGAACAAACTCGTTTCAGGTGCCAGTGCGCCCATCGTGTTCGGCGGTAGATCGATGCCGGCGATCTGGGCCAGACCCATGTTCTCCTGATTGAAGGGTCCGACGATGTTGCTGAACGCCGTGAACAGCGTCGTCAGCAACGAGTCGACCGAGGTGGGGGGCGTGGAAGTCCCTGCTGCCGAGCCTATTGCGACCGCAGTGCTGTCCGCGCTGGGGAAGATTCCCGTGCTCGGTATGGAGAAGAACGCCGGACAGTCGGACACGCAGTGGATGCTGACGCTGCTCGGGCCTTGTGCCCAATCGCCCAGCGCATCTCGAATCAGCAGGGCGGCATCGCCGTTGGTGGTGGCGTCGGTGTCGTTGATGAAATTGACCGCGCCCGTTGGCTCGGTGGGCCCGATGTCGACGGTGAACGTGCCGTTCGGGTTCACGGCCAGGCCGTGGTCGAGTTCCAGACTTTGCTTGCTGACAGCAGTCGAGCCGGTGATGGATTCGGTCGCAATGGCGAGCGCTTCGGTACCTTTGCCGACGGTGCCGGTGAGTTCGTAGGTCGCACCGGGCGCCAGTCCGGCAGTCGTGTGGTAGTAGATGTCGGGGGTGAAGAACTGGAAGTACTGACGGGAATCGGCGGCATCGGTGGCTACTGCTTCCGGTGACTGGAAGAAGACGCCGTTGAAAAGCTCAGTGACTCTGGATAGTCCAGCGGAGAGCAGTTCATAGTTGGTGTTCTGCAGCTCGGTCATCAGCGTGGCGTCGCTGCCCGCGGTCGCGAACGGCAGGGCGGCGTCGTAGGCCGCCGCCTGCTGCATGGCCTCGAGCAGCTGATCGAGCGCCGGTTGGTAGGCCGGATCAGCGGCGGCGGGCGGCGCGGTGATCGCCATGGTGGCTGCGCCCGCGCAGGCGGTCGCCGCCCATCCGAGAGATCGCAGCCGACGCCGCAGAGTTGGAGTGACGCTGCGCACCGCGGAACTCATGCCGATCCCTTCGTTGGGGCGCGATGCACGAATTATCGGCCAAGCCGACCGCGAATACCGCGATTTGAGCCCTATGGTTCCCGCCGGCGCGTTGCCGCTCTCACAGGCGGCGGGTGGCACCCGTCGTTCCGGCACCGATGTGCGGCGCACGGCGGTTCAGCGACGCGCGCGCCGGAATCGGCCTCTGTAGGGTTGTTGAGGTGTGTGGAGCCGCCGGTGAGGTACGACTCGATGGTCGAACGCCCGATGTAGGCGCGGTGGCAGCGATGACCGCGGTCATGACGGCGCGAGGTCCCGATGGTGCGGGCGTTTGGTCCCACGGTCGGGTCGCGCTGGGTCACCGTCGCTTGAAGATCATCGACCTGACCGAAGCCGGGGCGCAGCCGATGGTCGACTCCGACCTGGGCCTGACTATCGCCTGGAACGGCTGCATCTACAACTACAAGCAATTACGCGCCGAGCTTCAGGGCTACGGCTACCGGTTCTTCTCCACCAGCGACACCGAGGTTCTGCTCAAGGCCTACCACCGCTGGGGCGACGACTTCGTCAGCCACTTGATGGGCATGTTCGCCTTCGCCATCGTCGAACGTGATAGCGGCCGCGTGCTGCTCGGACGCGACCGCCTGGGCATCAAGCCGCTGTATGTGACCGAGGACAGCCACCGGGTCCGGTTCGCGTCGAGCTTGCCGGCGCTGCTGGCAGGCGGAGGCGTGGACACCCGCATCGACCGCGTCGCCTTGCACCACTACATGACGTTTCACTCCGTCGTCCCCGCGCCGGCCACCATCCTGCGCGGCGTGCGCAAGATCCCGCCGGGATCGTTGCTCGCCATCGAACCGGACGGCCGTCGCGTCGCCGACACCTATTGGCGACCCGATTTCACCCGGCACGACGACCGCGCCGGCTGGTCGGCTCGCGACTGGGAAGACGCCGTGCTGTCGTCGCTGCGCACCGCGGTCGAACGCCGCCTGGTCGCCGACGTGCCGGTCGGCTGCCTGCTGTCCGGCGGCGTCGACTCCAGCCTGATCGTCGGGTTGCTCGCCGAGGCCGGCCAGCACGGGCTCTCGACGTTTTCGATCGGTTTCGAGTCCGCCGGCGATATCAAGGGCGACGAGTTCCAGTACTCCGACATCGTCGCCCAGCGCTTCGAGACCGATCACCACCAGATCCGGATCGGCACCGAGCGGATGCTGCCCGCTCTGGACGGGGCCATCGGCGCGATGAGCGAACCGATGGTGAGCCACGATTGTGTGGCGTTCTACCTGCTCAGCCAGGAAGTCGCCCAGCATGTGAAGGTGGTGCAGTCCGGGCAGGGCGCCGACGAAGTGTTCGCCGGCTACCACTGGTATCCGCCGATGGGCACCTCGGCGGACTCCTCCGTGGAAAGCTCGGTCGCCGAATACCGCGCCGCCTTTTTCGACCGCGACGAAACGGGTCTGGCCGCCGTGCTCGCCGAGGGCTACCTCGCTTCGGGTGACCCCAGCCGCCGCTTCGTCACCGAACATTTCGCCCGTGCCGGCGCCGAAACCGGCATCGACCGCGCGCTGCGGCTCGACACCATGGTGATGTTGGTCGACGACCCGGTCAAGCGGGTCGACAACATGACCATGGCGTGGGGCCTCGAGGGCCGGGTCCCGTTCCTCGACCACGAACTGGTCGAGCTCGCGGCCACCTGCCCCCCGGAGCTGAAAATCGCCCACGGCGGCAAGGGCGTGCTCAAAGAGGCTGCGCGACGGGTTATTCCGTCCGAAGTCATCGACCGACCCAAGGGGTATTTCCCGGTTCCGGCGTTGACTCACCTCGAAGGCCCCTACCTTGACATGGTCCGCGACGCTGTGTACGCACCGGTCGCCAAGGAGCGCGGATTGTTCGATACTGGAGCGGTGGACGCGCTGCTGGCCGACCCCAACGGTCGCCTGACCCCCCTTCGCGGTAATGAACTCTGGCAGATCGCGCTGCTGGAGCTCTGGTTGCAACGACATGGTGTCACCGGGCCGGCCGCATGACCTCCATTGGTCCCACAGAGGACCACCCCGAGGCCATCACGCTCGGGTTGCACGACGCGTCACCGCCGCATCTGGTCGACGCGATGGCCAAGGACGTCGAGCTCGAATTAGGCTGGGGCAAGCTGATCTTCGGCCAGACATTTGCCGATGCCGGTACCCTGGCCGAGGCGCTTCGACGGGAGGCTCCCGGGCGACGGGACATCTGCATCTACGCCCGCGAATCCCAGGTCGTCGTCGCCGGCGCACCGTCCGAGCTGTTCATCGACCCCAGCCACACCTACCGGCTGCGCTTCACCGACGACTCTGACGACGACCAGGCCGCTCCGTCGCCGGTCGGTGTCACCGTGCGCCCACTCAACGACTCCTCCGATGCCGACGCGATGAACCGTGTCTTCGTCCGCTGCGGGATGGTTCCGTCGCCGGTGGACACGATCTGGCACAACAACATCAACGAACCGGCCGTCACCTACCTACTCGCGGTGCGCGACGACGATGAGGTTGTCGTCGGCACGGTGACCGGTGTCGACCACGAACTGTTGTTCAACGATCCCGAGCATGGCTCGAGTTTGTGGACGCTGGCGGTCGACCCGGCCGCCGGCATCCCGGGCATCGGCATTGCGCTGACCAAAAAGTTGGCGTCGCATTTCCGACGAGCGGGTCGCGCCTACATGGATCTGTCGGTCACCCATGACAATTCGGCCGCGATCAAGCTCTACGAGAAACTCGGCTTTCGCCGGGTCCCGGTGCTGGTGATCAAGCGAAAGAACGCGATCAACCAGCCGCTGTTCAGCCCGCCGCCGGAGACGGTCGACGACCTGAATCCCTACGCGCGCATCATCGCCGACGAGGCGTTGCGGCGCGGCATCTGGGTGGAGGTGCTCGATGCCGAAACCGGGGAGATGCGACTCAATCACGGCGGTCGTAGCGTCATCACCCGAGTTTCGTTGTCAGAGTTCACCTCCGCCTTCGCGATGTGTCGTTGTGAAGACAAAAGGCTGACTCGCAGGCTGGTGTCGGACGCGGGCATCACTGTGCCGCGCGCTCGGCTGGCGACGTTCGACGACGACGACTACGCCTTTGTTAAAGAGGTGGGTGAGGTCGTCGTCAAGCCCAGTCGAGGCGAGCAGGGCAAGGGCATCACGGTCGGCATCACCGCTGCACACGGACCCGCAGAGCTCACCACGGCACTGTCGTGGGCGCGCGAGCAATACCCCGAGGTGCTGATCGAACAGCGAGTCGTAGGCGACGACCTGCGCCTGGTGGTGATTGACGGACGGGTAGTTGCCGCTGCGCTGCGACGGCCGCCCGAGGTCATCGGCACCGGCACGCACACCGTCCGTGAACTGATCGCGACACAGAGTCGACGGCGTTCGGCGGCTACCGGCGGCGAGTCGAAGATCCCGCTGGACGCGGTGACCGAGGCGACCGTGACCGAGGCTGGGTGGCAGCTGGACGATGTTTTGCCCCAAGGCAATCGGTTGCGCGTTCGGCACACCGCAAACCTGCATCAGGGCGGCACGATCCACGACGTCACCCCCGAGGTGAATCCCGAACTGTGTCAGGTGGCGGTAACGGCGGCCGAGGCGATCGGTATTCCGGTGACGGGCATCGACCTGCTTGTGCCCGACGTAACCGGCGAGGCGTACACGTTCATCGAAGCCAACGAGCGCCCGGGCCTGGCGAATCACGAACCACAGCCCACCGCAGCGGCTTTCATCGACTACCTGTTCCCCGGCCAGCCCGGTCAACCGTCGCCTTGGACTCCCGACGAGTCGCCGCGGGTGCCAGACGACTCGGTTGTTCGATAGCTTCACCAGGTCGAGGGCAGGCCCGCGCGGATGCGGGCGACCTCCGATCGCGCGAAGCGCACCCGGTCGGTGTCGGCGCCGCGCGCGGCGGCCAGCTCATCGGCGAGTGCGTAGGCTGCGTTGAGGATGTAGTGCGCGCGCCGGCGTCCCCGACGGTTGCGTCCAGCCTTACGATATGTTTTGCGGGCCTTACGGTTACCGGCCATCGCGTCGAGTTCGACCGGCGTGATGACATCGCGGGCTTGCTCGGGCGCCATCACGTCGCGGACGAAGCCGCGTTCCCGGGCCACGGTCAGCTTATAAACCCACGCAACAATGCTCAGCGCGACGATGATCGTGCCGACCAGCAGTCCGATCAGCAGCGGTGTGTTTTGGCCGGCGATGGTGGCCACCGAGTCCCAGGTTCCGTGCAGCAGCATCGGTATCGCAATCAGGATCAGCCCGCGACCGATTTTCCGAGGCTCGGCGGGGCGGCCCAAGAGGTAGACCACGCCGGCGCAGAAGATCGCGCTGTACAGGATATGTGCGGCCACCCCGGTCAGCATCCGCAGGATGATGGTGCCGATTGATGCGCCAATTTGATTAGCGCCGAACTGCGTACCGGCTGATGTCATGGCGTAGGTGATGTCCTCGACGATCTGAAAGCCGAGGCCGATGAACGCGCCGAGAATGAAACCGTCGAACGCGGTCCGGATGTGCCGTTGCGCCAACGCGATCAGCAGTAGCAGGCCCGATCCCTTGGCCAGTTCCTCGGTGAAAGGCGCGGCCAGACCGGCACCCCAGTTCAGCGCCCACACCTGGCCGAACTTCTTGCCGTACAAGGCCAGCAGCGCGTCGTTCGCGTTGGCGGCCATCGCCCCGGTGGCGGCGAAGCCACCCCAGAGGAACGCGACGACCATCAGCGTGTGGGGAAGTTTGGCGTAGTGATCGATCCTGTCGGTAAACCACCAGAACAACGCCGCGTAGATGGCAAACGATGTGACCGCCAAGCCGATCGCTTCGCCGTAGGCGTTGTATTCGCGCGCCAGCGTCGAAAAGAACGTCAGCACACCGATCCCGACCAGCGCCAGATATCCCCAGAAGGCGAAGTTGCGCGGTTGGTAGAAGACGAACCGCCGACCCCACCCGGAGATGTCGAGGGCGACCTCGCGCGTGCGGTCGAGTTCTTCCAGAGTCGTCATCGCTGCTGCTGCTCGGGGGCCTTGATGCTGGCGATCATTCGCACCACTGCGGCGCTGTGCGCGGTATCGGCGTCGGTTGGTCCGGTCGCCACCGCTTCGACTCCGCGGTCGCCGAACACGAATGCCGCGATCAAACCTCTGGTGTGCGGCCCGGTGACGCGCAGGGTCGCGCCCTGTTTTCCTTGGGTTGTCACGATCGTGGTGGGTGCGCCGGTGATGTGTACTCCGCGCCCCCGGTTCAGGGCGTCCGACGTTGTCTGGATCTGATCGAGAAGCTGGTGGGCGTCGCCGCGGAACGACCCGCTGCGTAGGGTGAACTTCAGCGCGCCGTCTTCGACGGTGGCAGAGGCGGGGTACTGCCCGGATATCGGCGGGTGACCGGCGCGTACACCCGAGGTGATGCCCCAGCCGTCCTCGGGAACAAAGGTCACGTGGCCCTCGATTTGCATGACATCGCCGGCTCTGACGATGTCGTGGTAGGGGACCGTCGCGTTGACCACCGGCAACACCACCGACATGGCGACGGCCAGGGCAAACACCGCCAGGGTCGGGCGCAGGGTGCGCCGGTCCAGGCCGAACCGTCGTTCGTCGGCAGGCACCCAGCCCTCGTCGGGCTCGAACCGTGGTGCTGCGGCCGCAGCCGATACATCGGTCATGGACTCACTTCCTCGTTGGCTCGATGAATTCTGACAGCAGGACAAGCATCGTGCGGCAACGCCCAACAACTCGACGCGCCGAGCATTTAGGCTTGGCGACCATGACCATCGACCGTGCGGCCCTGGCCGTGGGCGCCATCCGGCTGGCTTCGGGCATTTCGTTCCTCATCGACCCCCTGCGGGCGAACCGGATCTGGGGCGACCCGGATACACCTTCGCCGACCGCGCAGCTTCTGCTGCGCTCGATGGGTTACCGCGACGCGTTGATCGGCGGGCTACTGGCCGCGTCGGCCCTGCGCGGCCGCAACACCCGGGGTTGGTTTCTGGCATCCGCCGGCGCCGACGCCGCCGATCTGCTGGGCGGCATCAGCGTGCACCACCAGATGAAGCGTTCGCAGCAGTTGATCGGGCTGGGCGGTGCCGTCATCGGCGTCGGCACCGGACTGTGGGGAGCGGCTCGCCGCCGCGTCGGGGTGAGCGAGGCACCCGCTTCGGTCGACGGCTGACCGCATGCGCGCGTTGCGTTTCAGCGAGTTCGGCGACCCCAGCGTGCTGCGCATGGAGGACGTCGTCGAGCCCGTTGCCACGGCGGAGGAGGCGGTGGTCCGGGTCGAGGCGGCATCGGTCAATCCCTCCGACGTGAAAAACGTTGCCGGGGGCATGGATTGGACGGTCTTGCCGCGCACCCCCGGGCGCGACTACGCCGGAGTTGTGGTCGGTGGCCCACCCGAATGGGACGGCGTGGCGGTGTGGGGCACCGGGGGAGACACCGGTTTCAGCCGCGACGGTTCACATGCCGAGTTGATGTCGGTGCCCGTTGCGGCCCTGGTCCGCAAGCCCGAACGACTCGGCTTCGACGAGGCCTCGGCAGTGGGCGTCAACTTCGTCGTCGCCTGGTATGGGCTGGTGGAAACCGCGCAACTCGCCGCCGGCGAGACCGTCGTCGTGTTCGGCGTATCCGGCGGGGTCGGCGGCGCGGTCACACAAATCGCACATGCCCTCGGCGCCAACGTGATTGGCGTTGGGCGGCGCCGGCCTGGGCCGGATACTGCGGCCGCGTCGGTGATCGAGCACTTCATCACTTTCGACCCGGACGCCGATATGGCCGCGGCGGTCAGAGGCCTCAACGCGGGTGCGGGCGCCGACGTGGTGTTCGACGCGGTCGGCGGCGTGACTACGCCGTCGGCGCTGGCCGTATTGGCCCGCCGGGGCCGGCTGGTGGTGATCAGCGCGATCGGCTCTCCTGTGGTGCACGTCAACCTGCGCGAGTTGTACCGCAACGAAACCCGCGTCCTGGGCGTCGACAGCGGAAAGCTGAGCATGATCGATTCGGCGCGGCGCCTGGAGTGCATGGCGCCGCATTTCGCGTCGGGGCAGTTCCGCCCGCTGCCCATTTCCGCCAGCTATGCGCTCGAGGACGCGCCCGCAGCCTATCGCGCCGTCGCCGACCACATCGTCGGCCGCGTCGTCATCCGACCCTGATGAGGAGAGGCGAGCCAATGTCGTCCAACTTGACCGAGCGGACGCTCACCGCGGCCGTACAGCGGACGTTCGACGACTGCACCGACGCGCGATTTCGCGAGCTGTTCCAGTGTCTGATCCAGCACCTGCACGACTTCGCCCGGGAGGTGCGCCTGACCGGCGACGAATGGTTCGTTGCCATGGATTTCCTCCAGCGGGTGGGCAAGGCGTCGACCCCGACACATCAAGAGGTGGTGCTGCTCTCCGACATCCTGGGGTTGAGCACGCTGGTCGACATGATCAACCAGCAGACCGAATCGTCGACCACCGACTCCGCCGTGCTCGGACCGTTCTTCGTCGAGGGGCGGCCGATGGCCGACAACGGATCCGACATCTCCGACGGCGTCACCGGTACACCGATGTTCGTCACCGGACGGGTCGTCGACGACACCGGGCACCCGATCGCCGGCGCGAAAGTCGACACATGGCACAGCGACGGCGAGGGCCGCTACGACGTTCAGCAAACCGAGAAATTGCACGACCACGTCGCCATGCGGGCATTGCTGACCACCGACGACGACGGGCGGTTCTGGTACCGATCGGTGACGCCGCGGTATTACCCGGTGCCCACCGACGGCCCCTGTGGTGAGATCCTGAGCGCCGCAAACCGTTCGCCGATGCGGCCGCAACACGTGCACTTCTGGTTCAACGCCGACGGCTACCGGTCGCTGATCACCCAACTGTTCTGGCGCGAGGACCCCTACCTCGGACACGACGCCGTCTTCGCCGACCAGGACTCGCTGACGGCCGATTTCGTGCGGCACGGCCCGGGGACTGCCCCGGACGGAACGACGGTCGACGAACCGTTCGTGACCCTGGACTGGACCTTCGCCATGGCCGCCGAATAGCCCAGGCGCCGAATAGCCCCGAAAGGACAGCGATGTCACGTATACCGCTCGTCGCCGTGGAGCGGCAGCCCGAGCCGATCCGCGAATTCATGGCACGCCGGGGCGCGCTCAACGCGTTTCGGATGCTGGCCAACGCCCCCGAGGTGTTCGCCGGCTGGGCACAGCTGGTCGACGAGTTGTCGGACAGTCCCACCTTCACCGTGCGGGCGCGAGAGTTGGTCATGTTGCGGGTGGCCCGATTGCAGAATTGCCGTTACGAGCTCAGCCGCCACATCGGCCTCGCCCAGGATGCGGGTTTCAACGAGCAGCAGATCAGCGCGGTCGTCGAAACCGATGACTTCGACGACTTCGATGGCACCGAACGCCTGCTGCTCGAGGTGGTCACTGAACTGTGCGCCACGCGCCGGCTCGGCGATGCGTCGTTCGCCAAGGCCCGCAGCGCCTTCAGCGACGAAGAGCTCACCGAATTGGTGATGCTCGTCAGCTGCTACTACGGACTTGCGTTGGTGCTCAACGCGGCTGACCTGGAGGTCGAAGCCCGATGACACGAATCGGCTACCGCGAGCCGGCCGACATGGGGCCACGGGCTCGTGAATTGACCCAAGCCCGCGGCAATCTCAACGTCTATCGGACGCTGGCCAACGCCGACAAGGTATTCACCGGCTGGATGGTGGCGGGTGACGCCGCCCTGAGCAGCCCGACACTGCCAACCCGACTGCGCGAACTCGTCGTGCTGCGCACGGCCTACCTGATGGACTGCGACTACGAGCTCGGCCAGCATCGCGACGTCGCCCGCGCCGCAGGTGTCAGCACCGCCGAGATCGACGCTGTGCTGTCCGAGAACAACTGGCGGACATATTCATTCGGGGAAGTCGAACTCGCGGTTCTCAACCTGGCCACCGAACTGCTGACCATCCGCAGCGTTGCCGCCGACACCTTCGAACGCGTACACGGAGCGCTTGGTTCGCAGGCATGCGTCGAGGTGCTGATGGTGATCGGCCGCTACGCCGGTTTGGCGCTGATGCTCAACGCTCTCGACGTCGACCTCGACGAAAGCGCCCGGCTTCCCCTCCCCGCCAGACGTGATTCCCGATAGCTGCGGTTGACGATGGCAGCGCTACATCTTGATCGCCGGTATCAGCCTGTCGATGTTCCACAACTGGTCTCGTCGGGCCGAGAGGCTCGAGAGCAGGAGCGCAACGGCCCAGATCCCGATCAGCACCGCGATCGCCTGCCACAGCCGACCGTCGATACCGCCGAGAATGAGCTGCCGAAGTCCGTTGACGCCGTAGGTCATCGGGTCGAAGCGGTGCAGGAACTGGAACGGCTTCGAGGTCGTCTCGACCGGATACATGCCGCCGGCGCTGACCAGCTGCAGCATCAGCAGCGCCATGATCAGCACGCGGCCCACCGCCGGGCCGACGAGCGCGTTGATGGCCTGCGTTGCGGCCACGAACGCGAATGAAATCAGGATCATGAAGCCGAGCATCGACGCCGGGTGCACGGCATGCATGCCGAGGCCAAAACGCACCACACCGTAGAGAATGATCGCCTGGAACATCGCGATCGCGGCAGCGGGAAGATAACTCGCCAGAGCGACCCGAATCGGGCGCACCTCGGCAGCGATCGCGCGACTCTGCAAGGGCCGCAATACCATCCACAGCACTAAGGCTCCGAAAAACAGTGCCAGCGTGAGGAAGAACGGGGCCATACCGGTGCCGAAGTTCGGCGCGGCGTTTTCGTGCGAGGTCTCGAGTTGAACAGGGCCGCCGATGGTGTCGGCGACGGCGTCCTTCTGCTGCTGAGTCCAGTTGGGCACCTGCTTGGCGCCGTCGCTCAGCTTGCCCGCCAGCTCGGCCGAACCGGCTTTGAGCTGCTGCGCGCCGTCGTCGAGGGTGGCTATGCCACTGGCCAACTGGGCGTTGCCGTCGGCGACCTGTTTGGCGCCGTTGCGTAATTGGGTGAGTTTGTCGGTCAGCTCCTGCCCTTTGTTGCCGGCGCGGTCGAGGGCCGACGCGAGCGGGCTGCCCGGTGTGCGCAGTCCGGCCGTCATGTTGATCGCGGCGTTCTGCGCATCGGTGAGGCGTTGCCGAATCTCCGGGGTGAACTGATGCTGACGAAGCTGATCCTGCACGCCGCGCAGGTTGTTGGCCAGCGGATCCTGTCTGGCGGAGAGTTGGTCGATGACCGCCGACAGCGCGTTGGCGGCTGTGTCCTGCGCGGCGGCGATCGCGCCGATCTGGTCTCCTGCCTGCTGCAGTGCGGTGGCCCCCTGTTGTAATTGTTGTGTGCTGCCGCCGATTTGGGCCAAGGCTTTGGTCACCGCGATCAGCGGGTCGGTGGCCGAGTTGATCCCGTCGGAGAGTTGTCGCGCGCCGGTCGCCAGGGTCGCAGAGCCCGACCGGGCGGTGTCCAAGCCGGTCGCCAGCTGGCTGGCGCCCTCTGCGAGTCGGCCGGCCCCGTCGGCTGCCTGTTTGATACCCGATCCGGATGAAACCACCACGGAAAGCATCTGATTGACCGCCTGACCGGAGATCCGCGACGAGACGGCGTTGAGAACCTGGCTGATTGCGGTGCGGCCGATACTCGTCGAGATGTAGTTGTTGGCGTCGTTGTAGATGGCGATCAAGTTGGCTTTCTTCGGGTTTCCCGTCACCGGCGATGCGATTGCCGCGCTGAAATCCGGTGGCAGTTCGACCATGAAGTAGTACTTGCCGTGCTCGACCCCGTTGTGCGCTTCCTCGGGGCTGACCACATGCCAGTCGAGACTGCCGTCGGCGGTCAGGCTCTTGGCGATCTCGGCGCCCGCGTTGAACTGCTGCCCGGACACCACGGCACCTTTGTCCGAGTTGACCAGTGCCACCGGCATTTTGTTGACATGGCCGAACGGATCCCAAAATGCCCAGAGATACAACGCCCCGTATACCAAGGGCAGCAGCATCAGCACGACGATGGCCACCCGGGTCAGTCGGCTGCGGCCGAAGCGCTTGATTTCCGAGCCGAATGCGAGTCCAGCGAGCATCGTCAGCTCCCTTCGGTCAGGATGCGGTGATCGTGCAATTCGTGGTCGGGTGCGTCGCTGCCCAGCGGATTGGTCACCCCGACGACCACGGTGCGTTGCTTGGCGAGTGCGCCGAGTCGTTCGACGGCGATCGCACGGCGTGCGTTGTCGCGGACTTGCTCGAGATCGCCGACCACCAGGATCGGACGGGCTGACAGCGTCGCCAGCGTGATTCTGAGTAAAAACATTTCCAAATCCGACAATTCGACGATGTAGCTACCGGCCGATGGTGGCGGAGTGTCGCCGAACACCTCGGTCATCGTGGATTGACCGGCTTCGTGCGGTATCTGCGCGTACCACGGTGACAGCCAGCGCTGCTGCTCGGCGAGCACCGTCTGGACGGTCACCGATTCCTCCAGTTCGTCGATGTCCGGGAACGCTGCGATTGCGCAGTGCCGGCGAATCGCGCGTGGCGCGGTGTCGCCGCGCACCGTCAGGGTGCCGTGGGTGGGCTTGAAGCGGCCCGCCAGCGTCATCAGCAGCGTGGTCTGTCCGGGCCCGCCGGGCATCTGAATGGCGTGAAAGCCTTCGGGAAGGGCCAGGTCGATACCG
>NZ_JBYCLA010000610.1:0-11158 GCF_057473665.1 Mycobacterium sp. TH-M25 | reverse complement strand
GCGCCGGTGGATCGCAGGGCCGACCGGATTCCAGGAACCGCCAAGATCGCTCCGACACTGACCACCGGATTCGAGGGTGCGACGAGTACGACCTCGGCGTCGGCGATGGCATCGGTGACTTCAGTTGCGGCGTTGGCCTTTTCGGCGCCGACGAAGGCAAAGCTGTGCGTTGGTAGCTGTGCCCGGTAGCGTACCCACCACTCCTGGAAGTGGATCGCCCGCCGGTTCCCGTCGTCGGGATCGGTCACGACGACGTGTGTTTCGCATCGGTCGTCGCTGGCGGGCAGCAGTCGCGCGCCAGGCTGCCAGCGGTCACACAACGCGGCGGTCACTTGCGACAGCGGGTAACCGGCCCGCAGCATCTGACTGCGTACCAGATGGGTGGCCAGGTCACGGTCGCCGAGTTGGAACCAGTCCGGCGCAACGCCGTAGGCGGCGAGTTCCTCTTTGGCATGCCAGGTTTCATCCCGATGCCCCCAGCCCCGCTCTGGGTCGACGCCGCCGCCGAGGGTGTACATGCACGTGTCCAGATCGGGGCAGACGCGCACCCCGTGCATCCAGGCGTCGTCGCCGATGTTCACGACCGCCGTCAACTCGTGGTCACCGGCAGGCGCAGATTCGGACGCGAATTGGCCGAGACCGAGTAATTGTTGAACCCCGAGCAGGAAGCGGGCGCCGCCCACACCGCCGACCAGAACCGTCACCTTCACACCGCACGACAGTACGCGCGGCGCTGCCGCAGGCCCCTTGGTGTGTCGGGCGGTGCTACGGCCGAGGTGATGCCGGATTGCCTTGTGTGACAGGTGTGACCGACACGCCACGCGCCTATCGGCCTCAGTGTGGCAAAAAATTGGTCACGAGATGATATGGAAATCTGCCGAATCGCTTGCGAATCCACTCTTACCCGTGTGTAATCACAGCAGTGTCATTTCGGTTGGCCGGCCGGATTCGGTGTCGCAGACCGAGATTCGATCAAATGTTCGAATCATAGATGGCCGAACATCAGAACAGTGGTGACATTCGCGATCTACGAAACCAGGTGAGGAGGCGGAGCATGTCCTATGAATACCTTCGGGGACTAATGGGAGGAACACCGCACACCGCTCCCGGTCTACCGTTGACAGGGGTAGCCCAAAGGCCCCATTTGAGTTTGGTTCCCGACACCCTCGAAGACGAATTCGAGGGCACCGAGGAAGCAACCGATCAGTGGCAAGACCGTGCGTTGTGTGCTCAAACAGATCCAGAGGCGTTCTTCCCCGAGAAAGGCGGCTCCACTCGCGAGGCCAAGAAGATCTGCCTCGGCTGCGAGGTGCGTAGCGAATGCCTGGAATACGCTTTGGCTCACGACGAGCGTTTCGGCATTTGGGGCGGGCTTTCCGAGCGCGAGCGTCGTCGCCTCAAGCGCGGGATCATCTGACTTAACGGGGCTATCGAATAGCGGGTGGCCCGCTGAGCGTGCAGCAGCGGCGCTCGCGGTCGCCCGCTATTCGTCTTCTATCGTCGGGTCGATGACCGACGGTTCGACATCCAGGTAGGTGGCCACCTGGGCCACCAAGATCTCGTGCAGTAATTCGGCCAGCTCGACTGTGTCTTTGGCACGTCGTTCGATTGGCTTGCGAAACAAGACAACTCGAGCCCGTGTGGCGCTGCCGCGGACGTCGACACCGGCGCCGATCAGCCGCGCGAGCGCAATCGGCCCGTCGGCGACCACCTCTGGGGGCCACTGCACGTTGTCAGGGTCCTTCGCCGAAATCCGCGGGATCTCGTCGACGGCGACGTCGAGCCCGGACAGCCGCTCCTGCCAGCGACGTTCGATCGGTTCATAGGCCTCGAGCACCGCCATGTCGAAGCGCTCGGCGCGACTGCGCCAACCCGGAACCGTCGGCGGCAGCAGCGGGCCGCGCATGGCGCGTCGGCGGCGCGGGACTCTTGCGCCCGGCGAGCGCCGACCGCGCGGGGAGCTGCGCGAATCGCTCACCCGGCGATCGTAACGGTTGGGTATCCCAGCCTGAATGAATGCGCGTGTCCGCCGGGGTGTGGGCGTTTTCGCGCGATAACCTCTCGATCGTGAACGTTCCGCGTCGCTGCTGCCGACCAGGGTGTCCGCATTACGCGGTCGCGACGCTGACGTTCGTCTACTCCGACTCCACCGCCGTCGTCGGCCCGCTGGCCGTCGCCAGCGAGCCACACTCCTGGGATCTGTGCGTGAGTCATGCCGGCCGGATCACCGCGCCACGCGGCTGGGAGCTGGTCCGGCACGCCGGGCCACTGGCCGTCAACCCCGACGAAGACGACCTGATCGCGCTGGCCGAAGCCGTTAGGGAGGGCCGTGACGTGGCTGCCGGTGGTGGCGCGTTGACCGGGTTTCACGAGCCCGCCGAGCAGTTCGGTGCTGCAGCGCCCGACAAGCCGGCCGCCGGCGTGCTCACCTCAACCGCTGCGCGACCGGCCGGCAATGGACGCCGCCGCGGTCATCTTCGGGTGCTGCCCGATCCGGCGGAGTAGTAACCGCATCGACTCTGCGCCCACGGCGGAGAAGTTCGAGTGGCCGGCGCCGTAGACGCCGAGTCAACCGCACAGCATGCCGGGATAGGCTTGGCAGCGCCCCATCAGATTGCCGTCGTCAGGAGCCCTCTCGATGTCTCGGCCCGCCGCGGCTGTTCACCGTGTGATCAAGGCGTATGACGTGCGGGGTCTGGTCGGCACGGAAATCGACGAGTCGTTCGTGCAGGACGTGGGCGCGGCGTTCGCCCGGCTGATGTGCAGCGAAGGCGCTCGCCAGGTCGTCATCGGCTACGACATGCGCGATAGTTCGCCCGCGCTGGCGGCGGCCTTCGCCGACGGTGTCAGCGCTCAGGGCCTGGACGTGGTGCGGATCGGCCTGGCCTCGACCGATCAGCTCTACTTCGCCTCCGGATTGCTCGACTGCCCGGGCGCGATGTTCACCGCGAGTCACAATCCGGCCGCCTACAACGGCATCAAAATGTGCCGGGCCGCAGCCTTACCGGTCGGTGCGGACACCGGGCTGACCGCCATCAGTGACCAGGTGATCGCGGGTGTGCCGAGCCACGCGGGGATGCGCGGCACCTGCACCGACAAAGACGTGTTGGCCGAGTACGGCGGGTTTCTGCGGTCGCTGGTCAACATCGACGGCCGGCGTCCGCTGCGGGTCGCCGTCGACGCCGGCAACGGGATGGCGGGCCATACCGCGCCCGCGGTGCTCGGCGCGATCGAGTCGCTCACGCTGCTGCCGCTGTACTTCGAACTCGACGGCTCGTTTCCCAACCACGAGGCGAATCCGCTCGACCCGGCGAACCTCACCGATCTGCAGGCTTTCGTGCGCGAAAGCAACGCCGATATCGGGCTGGCTTTCGATGGAGACGCCGACCGGTGCTTCGTCATCGACGAGCGCGGCCTGCCCGTGTCGCCGTCGACCGTGACCGCGCTGGTGGCCGCCCGCGAGTTGAGCCGTGAGATCGGCGCGTCGGTGATCCACAACCTGATCACCTCGCGCGCGGTGCCCGAGTTGGTGATCGAACGCGGCGGCACGCCGGTGCGCTCGCGCGTCGGGCACTCCTACATCAAGGCGTTGATGGCCGAGACCGGCGCGATCTTCGGCGGCGAGCACTCGGCGCACTACTACTTCCGCGACTTCTGGGGAGCCGACTCGGGAATGCTGGCCGCGCTGCACGTACTGGCCGCGCTCGGCGGCCAGCAGCGCCCGCTGTCCGACCTGACCGCGGACTACCATCGTTACGCGTCCTCCGGCGAGATCAACTTCACCGTCTCCGACTCCGCTTCCTGCATCGCCGCGGTGCTCAAGGCATTCGGCAACCGGATCCACTCGATCGACCACCTCGATGGGGTGACGGTCGACCTCGGCGAAGGCAGCTGGTTCAACCTGCGCACGTCCAACACCGAGCCGCTGCTGCGGTTGAACGTGGAAGGGCGCAGCGGCGAGGACGTCGCCATGGTCGTCGAGCAGATCGCTCAGGAGATCCAGCGCCAGGCGGATCGGCACGTCGAACCGGAGGCCGTGACATGAATGCGGCCAAGTCCTTGATCGACCTCGACGACACCGACGGCCTGCTCGGCGCCGATCGCGAGGGATTGCTGCGGGCGGCGTCGATGGCGGGCGCGCACGTGCGGGCGGTGGCCGCCGCCGTCGACGAGGGCGCACTGGACTCGCTGCGCGACGGGGGCGACCGGCCGCGGACCGTGATCTGGATTGCCGGCCGGGGAGTCGCCGAGGTCGCAGGGACCATGCTGACCTCGACCGCCGCCAGCGTGGCGCCGGCGCCGTTAGTGATCGCCGCCGAGGCCCCGCCGTGGATCGGGCCGCTGGACGTGTTGATCGTGGCCGGCGACGATCCCGGCGACCCGGCACTGGTCGGGGCCGCCGCGAGCGGTGTACGCCGGGGCGCGCGCGTGGTGGTGGCGGCTCCCTACGAAGGGCCGCTGCGCGAGGTCAGCGCGGGCCGCGTCGCGGTGATCGAACCGCGGTTGCCGATCGCCCCCGAGTTCGGGCTCTGCCGTTTCCTGGCCGTCGGACTGGCTGTCTTGGCGGGTGTCGATACCAGGTTGAGGGTGGACCTGGCCGCCATGGCTGACGAATTGGACGCCGAAGCATTGCGCAACAGTGCCGGGCGTGAACTTTTCACCAATCCGGCCAAGGCGTTGGTCGAGCGAATCTCGCGACGCCGCGTGGTATTTGCCGGCGACTGTGCGGCCACCCTGGCGCTGGCGCGGCACGCGTCGGGCATGCTGCTTCGCGTCGCGAACGAGGTGGCGGCCGCCAGCGGCATGGCTGAGGCGTTGATTGCACTCCGGGCCGGCCCGGGGCCTACCTTCGTCGATCCGACCGAGTCGCTGTTTCACGACGAGGAAATCGACGGCCCGACCGCGGATCGGTTGCGGTTGATGGTGCTGACGCTGGACACCGAGCGGGCTGTGGTGACTTCTCGGGTAGCCGGGCTGCACGATGTCGACCTGGTCGGCGCCGAGGACGTGCCGGAATTTCCGGATCGCGGCCCCACCCAGTCCGGAGTTCAACGCGCCGAGCAGCAGCTGGCTATATTGGCTGTCCGGCTGGAGATGGCGGCGGTTTATCTGCGTCTGGTACGGGGATAACTGGTTACGAGGTAATGGCAAGTGCAGGTGCTACGCGGAGCGATACGGACATACGCGTGGGGGTCACGGACCGCCATCGCGGAATTCACCGGCCGTCCGGTGCCTGCTGCCCACCCTGAAGCCGAACTCTGGTTGGGGGCTAACCCCGGCGACCCGTCCTGGCTGGAAGCACCCGGTGGCGACATCTCGTTGCTGCAGGCGCTGCACGACGACCCCGAAGGTCAACTCGGCTCCGCGACGCGCGCCGAGTTCGGCGATTCGCTGCCGTTCCTGGTGAAAGTGCTGGCGGCCGACGAACCGCTGTCGCTGCAGGCGCACCCAAGCGCCGAGCAGGCGGCCGAAGGTTTTCGGCGCGAGGAACGGCTCGGTATCCCGGTGAACTCGCCGGTACGCAACTACCGCGACGCCAGTCACAAGCCCGAGCTGGCGGTGGCGCTGCATCAGTTCGAGGCGCTGGCCGGATTCCGTCCGGTGGCCAAGACCGTCGAGCTGTTGCGGGCCCTGGCGGTGTCGGGTCTGGACCCGTCTATCGGGTTGCTGAACGACCAGTCCGACGCCGATGGGCTGCGGGCGCTGTTCACCACGTGGATCACCGCGCCGCAGCCCGACATCGACGTGCTGGTCAGCGCGGTGCTGGACGGCGCGATCAATTACTTGAGCTCGGGTGCAACGGAGTTCGCCGCCGAGGCGAAGACGGTGCTGGAGTTGGGGGAGCGTTATCCCGGCGATGCCGGTGTGCTGGCCGCGTTGCTGCTGAACCGGATAACGCTGGGCCCCGGCGAGGGGATCTATCTGGCCGCCGGGAACCTGCACGCCTATCTCAGTGGTGTCGCCTTGGAGGTTATGGCCAACTCCGACAACGTGTTACGCGGTGGCCTGACTCCCAAACACGTCGACGTTCCGGAGCTGTTGCGGGTGCTGAACTTCAACCCGACCACCGAGTCGCAGTTGCGCGCCGACACTCATCAGCATGGATTTGCCGCGTTCTACGACACGCCCGCCGCCGAATTCGCGGCATCAATGCTCACGCTCGGTGCCGACCAGGTCGGTCACGAAGTGGACGCGCCGTTGCATCAGGGCGCCGCTCAGGGTCCGCAGATCCTGCTCTGCATCGAGGGCGCGACGGCGGTGCACGCAAAGTCCGGGGCGTTGACGCTCAACCGTGGCGCAGCCGCGTGGGTGGCCGCCGACGACGGTCCGATCCGGCTGGTCGCTCAGGAGCCGACCAAGATTTTCCGGGCTACGGTCGGCCTCTAGGCCGGCACCCACTCGGCTCGGGCGGCGCGCCGATCGGCCAGCCACAGCCGCATATTGTGCCGGATGGTGCGACCGACCAGCTTCGCCGACGGGACCATGTAGAGGCTGTCCAGCAACGAGAACCGTCGCAAAAACCATTCGGCGAGAACGGGATCCGTCTCGGCCGCGCCGAGAAATTGATCGAACAGACTGCCCACCGGGCCGAACCACCACGGCTTGTCGCCGGCGGCGTGGTGAAACGCATGATCGCCGATCGCCGTCATCATCCACACCGGGAAGGTCGTCTTGGCGGTAGCGCGATTCACCTTGCGCGCCAGATCGCCGCCCTCGGTCAGGGCGCGACGGAGGTGCCCGGCTTGGATGGACGTCATCGTCATGCCTTGGCCGTAAGTGGGGTCGAAGCTGACCACCGCATCGCCGAGGGGCAGGATCCCGGCCGGGAATCGGTCCAACTCGTGGTAGCGGCGCCATCGGCTGGCCGGGTAGTGGTGAAAGGCCACCTCGCCGACCAGTTCGGCCTGCCGCAGCGCGTCGACGATGCGCAAGGGCAGCATCGTGGCGGCCAGCGTCAGCATCTCGGCGAAGGTATGCGGCGGTTCGACTTTGCCGACCCCATAGGTCGTCAGGGTCCAGGTTCCGTCCTCATAGCCGAGCAGGCCCAGGCCGGCGGGTTGCTCGCGCGATGCGCCGGCGACGACCACCCTTTCCCGGATCGCGCCCACCGGCAACCGAAGTTGTTGCGAGGCATACTTGATGCCGACGTCGACTGTCTTTTCCGGCGGACGGCGATACCCCCACTGTTCCAGCCAGAACGGTAGCCGGGTGCCGCGGCCGGCCGCGTCGACGACCAGATCGGCTGCCACGACATCGGCCTCGTCGGCGTCGCTGTCGAGCAGCACCCCGGTGACCCGCTGGGCTTCGACGTCGAAGCGCGGCTGAGCCACCGAGCGGTGCTCGATCGTGACGTTGGGGATCGCGTGAACCCGTTGCCGAATCTGCCATTCCAGTTGTGGGCGGCTCGGCACGTAGGCGGTGAACTCGTCGCGCAGCGTGTGGCCGGTGCCCAGCACGTGGCCCGCCGCGCCGAAGTGGATGCAGTCCGGCCGGTTCTCCAGGACAGGCACGCCGGCGGCCACCATCTCGTCGAGCAGACCGGGAAACAATCCGTCGAATTCCATCGCGCCGCGAGCCATCAGCAGGTGAACATGCCGGCCTTGCGGGACCGCGGTCCGATTGTCGGGCGTGCTCGGCAGTTCGTCGCGCTCGTAGACCGTGACCCGCTCGTAGAACTGCGACAGCACCCGCGCTGCGCACAATCCGCCGATGCTGGCGCCGATCACGACCGCGTGCCCCCGAGTGCGCTCCCCACCCATGTCGTCACCGTACTCGGTATGCGCGGGAACATGGCTGGTTGCCGGCGTGCCGGTGTCATCCGCGGCGGACGCGGTCGCGGTGAAGGTCCCCGCGAACCAGTGAGCGGAACCTAAAACCTCGGCGCGCACTAAAGCCCTTGCCCACTGAGTTTACAAATACTATCTGTTTGTCTAGACAAGGGACGAATGACATGCTAATGTCCAACCTCAAGGTGTTACGGCTCACAAGGAGGTCGGCGATATGACCGCGGCATTACCGAACGCAAGGGTGTGGCAGGACAAGAAGCGCTACCTGTGGCTGATGGGACTGATCGTCCCGACGCTACTGCTGACGATCCTGCCGTTCGTCTGGGCGATGAATCAGGCCGGCTGGCAGACCGCATCACAGGTGCTGTTCTGGATCGGCCCGATCTTGCTCTACGTCCTGCTCCCAGTGCTCGACTTGCGGTTCGGCGCCGACGGCCAGAATCCGCCCGACGAGGTGATGGAGTGGCTGGAGAACGACACGTACTACCGCTACTGCACCTACGCCTTCATCCCGTTCCAATTCATCAGCCTGATCCTCGGCGCCTACCTGTTCACCGCGTCGAACCTGAGCTGGCTGGGCTACGACGGGCCGCTGAGTTGGCCCGCCAAGATCGGCCTCGCGTTGTCGGTCGGCGCACTGGGCGGAGTCGGCATCAACACCGCTCACGAGATGGGGCACAAGAAGGAGTCGCTGGAGCGCTGGCTGTCCAAGATCACCTTGGCGCAAACCGGCTACGGCCACTTCTACATCGAGCACAACCGCGGTCACCACGTCCGGGTGGCGACTCCGGAAGACCCCGCATCGGCCCGCTTCGGTGAGACGTTCTGGGAGTTCCTGCCGCGCAGCGTCTTCGGCAGTGCCAAATCGGGCTGGCGGCTGGAGGCCCAGCGGATTCGCCGACAGGGTGGCAACCCGTGGAACCCCAAGACCTACCTGTCCAACGACGTCGTCAACGCCTGGCTGATGACCGTGGTGTTATGGGGCGTCCTGCTCGCGGTGTTCGGCCCCGCGCTGATCCCGTTCCTGTTGATCCAGGCCATCTTTGGGTTCAGCCTGCTCGAATCGGTCAACTACCTCGAGCACTACGGTCTGCTGCGGCACAGAGGAGACAACGGCCGTTACGAGCGCTGCAGGCCCGAGCACAGCTGGAATTCCGACCACATCGTCACCAACCTGTTCCTCTACCACTTGCAGCGACACAGCGACCACCACGCCAACCCGACGCGGCGCTACCAGACCTTGCGCAGCATGGATGGAGCGCCGAACCTGCCGAGCGGCTACGCGGCGCTGATCGGGCTGACGTACTTCCCGCCGCTGTGGCGCCGGTTGATGGACCACCGCGTGCTGGAGCACTACGACGGTGACATCACCCGGGTCAACGTCCAACCGCGCCTGCGCAAGAAGATGCTGGCCCGCTATGGAGCGGCGGCCTGATGGCCGGCTACCGCTGCCCCGGCTGCGGTTATGTCTACGACGAAACCAAAGGCGCTGAGCGGGAAGGGTTTCCGGCAGGGACCAGCTGGGACGACATCCCCGAGGACTGGGGTTGCCCGGACTGCGCCGTACTAGAAAAGCCCGACTTCGAATTGATCTGAGAGGAAAGCGGATGAACGACTACAAACTCTTCGTCTGTGTGCAGTGCGGCTTCGAGTACGACGAGGCCAAGGGCTGGCCGGAAGACGGCATCGCCCCCGGCACCCGTTGGGACGACATCCCCGAGGACTGGAGCTGCCCGGACTGCGGCGCCGCGAAGTCGGACTTCGAGATGGTGGAAGTCGCCCAATCGTGACCCTGCAGCCGCCGGCCACGGCGCACAGGGCAGCCATGAGCGGGAGCGGCGCCGTAGGCACTACTGTCGCGCCTATGCGAAGGGTCCCGTACGCCGAGGCGTCGCGGGCCCTGCTGCGTGATTCGGTGCTCGACGCGATGCGCGAGCTGCTGGGCAGCCGCGACTGGTCGGCGGTAACCCTGGCCGACGTGGCCCGCGCGGCCGGCATCAGCCGCCAGACCATCTACAACGAATTCGGCTCACGGCAGGGCCTGGCCCAGGGTTACGCACTGCGGCTGGCCGACCGCTTGGTGAGCGCGGTCGAGGACTCCATTTACGCCAACGTCGGCGATGTCTATGCTGCTTTTCTGCAGGGATTTCGCGCGTTCTTCGCCGACTCGGCCGCCGACCCGCTGGTGCTCTCGCTGCTCACCGGGGCGGCCAAACCCGATCTGCTGCAGATCATCACCACCGACAGCGGTCCGATCATCACGCACTGCTCGGCGCGCCTGACGTCGTTGTTCACGCACAGCTGGATGCGCGCCAGCGACGAGGATTCCGGGATGATGGCGCGTGCCATCGTGCGGCTGGCGATGAGCTACGTATCGATGCCGCCGGAGGCCGACCATGACGTGGCCGCTGACCTGGCACGACTCATGACGCCGGCGGCTGAGCGCTACGGTGAGTTACGCGAGGACTTCGAGTCGGGAGTCCGGGGTGGGACCAGCGGCGAGGGCGGGGAAGTCAGCGAATAGGCTTGTCTTCGCCGACTGACCTCAGATCGCGGCCGAGAATGCGTTGCGATTAATATGTAATCAAGCTAATTAGTTGACCAGAGGAATGAGTAGTAGATGACGACGACCGAGCAGCAGCTGACCGCCGACGTGGTGAACGGGATCGACTTCAAGGTGGCCGACCTGTCGCTGGCCGACTACGGTCGCCGCGACATCGAGCTGTCCGAGCAGGAGATGCCGGGTCTGATGTCGCTGCGCCGCGAATACCACGACGTCCAGCCACTCAAGGGCGCCCGCATCTCGGGCTCGCTGCACATGACGGTGCAGACCGCGGTGCTGATCGAGACCCTGACCGCGCTGGGGGCAGAGGTCCGCTGGGCCAGCTGCAACATCTTCTCCACCCAGGACCACGCCGCCGCCGCGGTGGTTGTCGGCCCGCACGGTACCCCGGAGAACCCCAAGGGTGTCCCGGTGTTCGCGTGGAAAGGCGAGACCCTCGAAGAGTACTGGTGGGCGGCTGAGCAGATTCTGACGTGGCCAAACGAGCCGGCCAACCTGATCCTGGACGACGGCGGCGATGCCACCATGCTGGTGTTGCGTGGCGCGCAGTACGAGAAGGCCGGTGTGGTCCCGCCCGACGAGGAAGACGACTCCGCTGAGCACCGGGTGTTTTTGGACCTGCTGCGCAAGCGCTTCGAGACTGACAAAGACAAGTGGAGCAAGATCGCTGCGTCGATCAAGGGTGTCTCGGAGGAGACCACCACCGGCGTGCTGCGGCTTTACCAGTTCGCCGCTGCAGGCGAGTTGGCGTTCCCCGCGATCAATGTCAATGACTCGGTGACCAAGTCGAAGTTCGACAACAAGTACG
>NZ_JBYCLA010000609.1:0-9565 GCF_057473665.1 Mycobacterium sp. TH-M25 | reverse complement strand
GACACACCCTATATTCTGACTACATTTCGATGCGAATTCAGAGCCATCTACCCAGCTCAGGAATCAGACCACGCCCGAAAACCGTCGCAACTTCGGGCTAGACGAAGTTGCGGCGGTTCGGCGGTTCGGCGCGCGAAAGTGCTTCTGCCGAGTTATTTACCGGGTAGCGACGTCGCTGGCAGCACCCTCGCGTGAAGGCGCCCTAACCCATCAGGACGGCGTAACGCGGTTTGATCACGTCGTCGATGAGCGCCAGCCGCTCGTCGAACGGGATGAACGCGGACTTCATCGCGTTGACGGTGAATCGCAGGAGATCGCTCCACCCGTAGCCGAATGCGTCGACCAGATGGGCCATCTCGCGAGTCATGGTGGTGTCGCTCATCAACCGGTTGTCGGTGTTGACGGTGACCCGGAATCGCGTTCGGGCCAAGAGATCGAAGGGATGCTCGGCGATGCTGGTGACCGCCCCGGTCTGCACGTTGGAGCTCGGACACATTTCCAGCGGAATTCGCTTGTCCCGCAGTATCGATGCCAGCCGCCCCAACCTAACTTCACCGTCTTCGGCAACGTCGATGTCGTCGACGATGCGAACCCCGTGGCCCAGCCGGTCGGCACCGCAGAACGAGATCGCCTCTTGGATGGACGGCAGTCCGAATGCCTCGCCCGCGTGGATTGTGAAGCGGGCGTTGTTGTTTCGCATGTACTCAAAGGCATCTAGGTGCCGGGTCGGCGGGTAGCCGGCCTCCGCGCCGGCGATGTCAAAGCCGACCACGCCTTTGTCGCGGAAACGGATTGCCAACTCCGCGATCTCACGAGACAACGCGGCGTGCCGCATCGCGGTCACCAGGCAGCGCACCACAATGGGACGCCCGGCGGCCGACGCCGCCTGCTCGCCGTCGGCGAATCCGGCGAGCACCGCGTCGATGACCTCGTCGAACGCCAGTCCCTTGTTGATGTGCAACTCCGGGGCGAACCGCACCTCGGCGTAAACCACCGAGTCCGCGGACAGGTCTTCCACGCACTCGAAGGCGACCCGGTACAGCGACTCACGGGTCTGCATCACCGCCACGGTGTGTGAGAACGGTTCGAGGTAGCGCTCCAGCGATCCGCTGTGCGAAGCGGTGCGAAACCATTGGGCGAGCGCATCGACATTGGTCGCGGGTAGGTCGTCGTAGCCGGTCTGACCGGCGATGTCGAGCACCGTCGACGGACGCAGGCCGCCGTCGAGATGGTCATGCAGCAACGCCTTGGGCGCCCGCTCGATCGTGTCCAGGCTCAGCGGCGTCGTCATGGGGTGATCCGATCGATGATCAGTGGCCGCTCGACCGGGGCCTTATCGCCGACCGTGAAGCCCGCGTCCAACTCGGCCAGTGCGCCCGGAAAGCGGTCGGGCGTATCGGTGTACAGCGTGAACAGCGGCTCACCGGCTGCCACCGGGCTGCCGGAACAACGGTGGATCCGAATCCCGGCGCCGGACTGGACCGTCTCGCCCGGACGGGATCTGCCCGCGCCAAGTCGCCACACCGCGAGCCCCACTGCCTTTGCGTCGATATCTCCCATTGTGCCGCTTCGCGTCGCGGTGACGGTTTCGGAGTTCTTACCAACAGGCAACGGTTGGGACAAGTCTCCACCCTGCGCCGCGACCAGTGCCCGGAACCGGTCCATCGCCGTCCCGTCCCGCAAGGTCTGCTCAGGGTCGTGTCCGTCGATGCCGGCGAGTTCGAGCATCTCGCGAGCCAAGGCCAGCGTCAGCCCCACCACATCGGGTGGACCACCGCCCTCCAGCACCTCCAGCGCCTCGGCGACCTCGAGCGCGTTACCGACGGCCGCGCCCAGCGGGCGATTCATGTCGGTGAGCAACGCATGAGTCGGCAACCCGTGCTCGGCGCCCAACGCGACCATGGTCTCGGCCAGATCCCGGCATCGGGATTCGGAGTCCATCAACGCGCCGGAGCCGACCTTCACGTCGAGCACCAGAGCCCCGGCCCCCTCGGCGATCTTCTTGCTCATCACCGAACTGGCGATCAGCGGCAGCGACTCGACGGTCGCGGTGATGTCGCGTAGCGCGTACAGCTTCGCGTCGGCCGGCGCCAGCTGTCCGGCCGCGAAGATGGCCGCTCCGACATCGCAAAGCTGTTGCCGCACTTTGGCGTTCGTCAATGAACCAGTGAAGCCGGCGATCGATTCCAGTTTATCCAGGGTGCCGCCGGTATGCCCGAGCCCGCGGCCGGACGCTTGTGGCACCACCGCGCCGCAGGCGGCAATCACCGACACCAACGGCAAGGTGATCTTGTCTCCCACCCCGCCGGTGGAATGTTTGTCGACGGTCCGCGCCGGATGGCCGTTACGGCGCAGGTCGGCGAAGTCCAACCGGTCACCGGAGGCCACCATGGCCGTGGTCCAGCGCGCGGTCTCGCCGTAGTCCATACCGCGCAGGAACACCGCCATCAGCAGCGCCGACATCTGCTCGTCGGCGATCTGCCCGCGGGTATAGGCGTCAATGACCCAGTCGATCGCGTCATCGGACAACCGGCCGCCGTCACGTTTGGTCCTGATCACCGTCGGCGCATCGTGGTTCATGCGCGCTCGAGATCCTCGGGACCGAAGGCGTCGGGCAACAGCTCGCCGAGCGGTCGCGGCCCCGCGGCATGGTCGATCAGCATGTCCGGCCCGCCGTGTTCCAGCAACACCTGACGGCAGCGGCCGCAGGGCATCAGCAGCGCTCCCCCGCCGTCGACGCACACCAGCGCCAGCAGCCTGCCGCCGCCGGTGGAATACAGGGCGCACACCACCGCACACTCCGCGCAGAGACCTAGGCCATATGAGACATTCTCCACATTGCAACCGGTGATCACCCGGCCGTCGTCGACCAGTGCGGCAGCGCCCACCGGAAAGCGCGAATACGGCGCGTAGGCACCTCGTGAGGCTTGAGTTGCCCTGCTGTGCAGCACCTTCCAGTCGATTTGCTCAGACACGGTCCCGACCCCGCGCGTGGTGACAATGCATCCGAAAACCCCGCTCACTGTTGGCTAATTCACATGACCAGCCTAGATTCTGCGCGTATGGAAGCGCCGGTCGGCACCAAGCGGGCCGCCCGGTGGCAAGAATGGGGCTGAATCGGCCGCGTGAATGGGATTAAATTGAGTAGCCCATCGCAAAGGGGAGGCGGGAGATGACGACGACGTCGGCGAATCCGGCCACGCCGGAGGAAAAATCGCGACTGCAACTTCTGCGGCGCAGCCTCTATCGTGGCGATCCGGGAATGTGGTCGTGGGTGCTGCACCGCATCACCGGCGCTACGGTCTTCTTCTTCCTGTTCATCCACGTGCTCGACACCGCGCTGGTCCGGGTCAGCCCGCAGGCGTATGACGAGGTCGTTTCGACCTACAAGACGCCGCTCGTCGGCCTGATGGAACTCGGCTTGGTCGCCGCGGTGCTATTTCATGCGCTCAACGGCATCCGGGTCATCCTCATCGACTTCTGGGGGCAGGGGCCGCGCTATCAACGCCAGATGTTGTGGGCGATCGCGATCGTCTGGGTGCTGGTCATCGTGCCCGCCGCGGTAGTCGTCGCCGTTCACATGATCGGACACTTCCGGTGAGCTCACCCGATCTTCAGTTAGGCCGCGGAGAGGTCGCGCCGGTGCGCCAGCGCAACCACGACCGCCCGGCCGGCCTCGACAACCCGCGCACCCCGCGCCGCCGGTCCGGCATGCCGAACTTCGAGAAGTACGCCTGGCTGTTCATGCGGTTTTCCGGCGTCGCGCTGGTTTTCCTGGCGCTCGGCCATCTGTTCGTGATGCTGATGGTCGACGACGGCGTGTACCGCATCGACTTCAACTACGTTGCGCAGCGCTGGCATTCGCCGTTCTGGCAGACGTGGGATCTGGTGCTGCTGTGGCTGGCCCAGCTGCACGGCGGCAACGGATTGCGAACCATCATCGACGACTACAGCCGCAAGGGCTCCACCCGCTTCTGGCTGAACAGCCTGCTCGTCTTGTCGATGACGTTCACGTTGGTGCTCGGGACCTACGTGCTGCTGACGTTCGACCCCAACATTGGAGCCTGAGATGCATCGTAGGGCGGTGACATGATTAGCGAACACCGATACGACGTGGTGATCGTCGGCGCCGGCGGCGCCGGGATGCGGGCCGCCGTGGAGGCCGGCCCCCGCGTCCGGACAGCGGTTTTGACGAAGCTGTACCCGACGCGCAGCCACACCGGTGCCGCGCAGGGTGGCATGTGTGCGGCGCTGGCCAACGTCGAGGACGACAACTGGGAATGGCACACCTTCGACACCGTCAAGGGCGGCGACTACCTCGCCGACCAGGACGCGGTCGAGGTGATGTGTAAGGAAGCCATCGACGCGGTGCTCGACCTGGAGAAGATGGGGATGCCGTTCAACCGCACCCCGGAGGGCAGGATCGATCAGCGCCGCTTCGGCGGGCACACCCGCGACCACGGCAAGGCGCCGGTGCGCCGATCCTGTTATGCCGCAGACCGAACCGGTCACATGATCCTGCAGACGCTCTACCAGAACTGCGTCAAGAACGACGTCGAGTTCTTCAACGAGTTCTACGCGCTCGACCTGGTGCTCACCGACACCCCGAGCGGCCCGGTGGCCACCGGCGTCGTCGCCTACGAATTGGCGACCGGCGACATTCACGTCTTCCACGCCAAGGCCGTCGTGCTCGCCACCGGCGGCTCGGGCCGGATGTACAAAACCACCTCCAATGCGCACACCCTGACCGGGGACGGCATCGGCATCGTCTTCCGCAAGGGACTTCCGTTGGAGGACATGGAGTTTCACCAGTTCCATCCGACCGGGCTGGCCGGGCTGGGCATTCTGATCTCCGAGGCCGTGCGCGGTGAGGGTGGCCGGTTGCTCAACGGCGAGGGTGAGCGCTTCATGGAGCGCTACGCGCCGACGATCGTCGACCTGGCACCCCGCGACATCGTCGCGCGCTCGATGGTCCGCGAGGTGCTCGAGGGCCGCGGGGCCGGTCCACACAAGGACTACGTCTACATCGACGTCCGCCATCTCGGCGAAGAGGTGCTGAACGCCAAGCTGCCCGACATCACCGAGTTCGCCCGCACCTACCTCGGAGTCGACCCGGTCAACGAACTGGTCCCGGTCTACCCGACGTGTCACTACGTGATGGGCGGAATCCCGACCACCATCACCGGTCAGGTGTTGCGGGACAACACCAGCACCGTGCCCGGTCTGTACGCGGCCGGTGAATGCGCGTGCGTGTCGGTGCACGGCGCCAACCGGCTTGGCACCAATTCACTGTTGGACATCAACGTCTTCGGCCGTCGCGCCGGCATCGCCGCGGCCGCTTTCGCCAAGGGGCACGACTTCGTCGAGATGCCGCCGGACCCGGCGACGATGGTGGTCAACTGGGTCGCTGACATCTTGTCCGAACACGGCAACGAGCGAGTCGCCGACATCCGCGGCGCACTGCAGCAGACCATGGACAACAACGCCGCGGTGTTCCGCACCGAAGAAACACTCAAGCAGGCGCTCAACGACATTCACACGCTCAAGGAGCGGTACTCCCGAATCTCGGTACACGACAAAGGAAAGCGCTTCAACAGTGATCTGCTGGAGGCCATCGAACTCGGCTTCCTGCTCGAACTGGCCGAGGTTACCGTCGTCGGCGCGCTGAACCGCAAGGAAACCCGCGGCGGCCATGCCCGCGAGGACTACCCCAACCGCGACGATGTCAACTACATGCGTCACACCATGGCCTACAAGGACATTGGCGCCGACAAGCAGGGCACCGACAAGCAGGGCACCGATCTGCTCGCCGACATCCGGCTGGATTTCAAGCCGGTGGTGCAGACCCGTTACGAACCCAAGGAGCGCAAGTACTGATGAGCACCGACGCGCTCGAAGCGCCCGCCGGCGATCCTCCCCTGCCAGCCGTGCCCGAAGGTTCGGTCATGGTGACGCTGAAAATTGCCCGGTTCAACCCCGAGAACCCGGACCAATACGCCGACTCCGGTGGCTGGCAGAGCTTCCGGGTGCCGTGCCTGCCGACCGACCGGGTGCTCAACCTGCTGATCTACGTGAAGAGCTACCTCGACGGCACCCTGACCTTCCGGCGGTCCTGCGCGCACGGCGTGTGTGGCTCAGACGCCGTGCGGATCAACGGCAAGAACCGACTGGCCTGCAAGATGCTGATGCGCGACCTGCTGCCGAAAAAGCCAAAGAAAGACCTCACCATCACGATCGAGCCGATCCGCGGGCTGCCGGTGGAGAAGGACTTGATCGTCGACATGGAGCCGTTCTTCGACGCGTACCGCGCGGTCAAGCCGTACCTGATCACCAGCGGCAATCCCCCGACACGGGAACGGATTCAGAGCCAGACCGACCGCGCCCGCTACGACGACACCACCAAATGCATCCTGTGCGCGGCGTGCACCACCAGCTGTCCGGTGTTCTGGACCGAGGGCAGCTACTTCGGTCCGGCGGCGATCGTCAACGCGCATCGGTTCATCTTCGACAGCCGCGACGAGGGCGCCGCGGAGCGTCTCGACATCCTCAACGAGGTCGACGGTGTCTGGCGCTGCCGCACCACGTTCAACTGCACCGACGCCTGCCCCCGGGGCATCGAGGTGACCAAGGCGATCCAAGAGGTCAAGCGCGCGCTGCTGTTCGCCCGCTGAGGGCCGTCACGCCGAGCGTAACGCCACCGACATTTGCGGCGCCACAAACCTCCGTGGCGTTACGCTCGCGGTCACCATGACCGAGAACCTTGCCGCGAAGGTCGATCGCCACCTGTGGCTGCATTTCGCCAAGCACGGCCCGGGTACCAGGCCGCCGATCATCGTTCGCGGCGACGGCGTGACGCTCTTCGACGACGCCGGCAAGAGTTATCTCGACGGCCTGTCCGGACTGTTCGTGGTGCAGGTCGGACATGGCCGCGCCGAGTTGGCCGAAGCGGCCGCGCAGCAGGCGAACACGCTGGCCTACTTTCCGCTGTGGGGGTACGCGACTCCGCCCGCGATCGAACTTGCCGACCGGATCGCGGGGTACGCTCCCGGCGACCTGAACCGGGTGTTCTTCACCAGCGGGGGCGGCGAGGCCGTCGAGTCGGCGTGGAAGCTGGCCAAGCAGTATTTCAAGCTGACCGGCAAACCGGGCAAGCACAAAGTGATTTCACGCGCGACCGCTTACCACGGCAGCACGCACGGCGCGCTGGCGATCACCGGCCTGCCGGCCTACAAAACCCCGTTCGCGCCGCTGACTCCCGGCGGATTCCGGGTGCCGAACGCCAATTTCTACCGTGCACCGGAGCTGTTGCGCTCCGACGCGAAAGCGTTCGGGCAGTGGGCCGCCGACCGGATCGCCGAGGCGATCGAATTCGAAGGACCCGACACCGTTTGCGCGGTGTTCCTCGAACCGGTGCAGAACGCGGGCGGCTCTATCCCCCCACCGCCGGGATACTTCGAACGGGTGCGCGAAATCTGCGATCACTACGACGTGCTGCTGGTGTCCGACGAGGTGATCTGCGCCTGGGGCCGGATCGGATCGATGTTCGCCTGCTGTGATATCGGGGACGTCGGCTACCAACCCGACATCATCACCTGCGCCAAGGGATTGACATCCGGGTACTCGCCGATCGGCGCGATGGTCGCCAGCGACCGACTGTTCGAACCGTTCAACGACGGCACGACGGTGTTCCCGCACGGCTACACGTTCGGCGGCCATCCGGTGTCGGCGGCGGTCGCGCTGGCCAACCTCGACATCTTCGAGCGCGAGGACCTCAACGCCAACGTCAAGCGTCAGGCGCCGGCGTTGCGGGCCGCCTTGGAGCGACTCTACGACGTGCCGATCGTCGGAGACGTCCGTGGCGAGGGCTATTTCTACTCGATCGAGCTGGTGAAGAATCAGGCGACCCGCGAGACCTTCACCCGCGCCGAGGCTGCAAAACTGCTGCCGCACATCGCCTCGTCGTTGTTCGCTGCAGGCCTTTACTGCCGGACCGATGATCGCGGCGACCCGGTCGTCGTGATCGCGCCTCCACTGATCAGCGGACAGCCCGAGTTCGACACCATCGAATCCACCCTGCGCAGTGTGCTGAAGGACGCGTTGTGAGCAAACCGCCTATCGATCCGATCCGCTGGCAGCCGCCGCCGTCGCGACCACTACCCGAGCCGAATTTCACTGCGGCGCTGCATATCATCGATGTGCCGGGCACCGCCGCCGAGGACGTCGTCGCCGACGCCGACGGCAACATCTGGACCGGCGTCGAGGACGGTCGCATCGTCCGGGTCAGCCCCGACGGCGGTTCCGTGCAGGTGGTCACCGATACCGGCGGACGACCGCTCGGCCTGGCGTTCGCCCGCGACGGCCGGCTGCTGATCTGCGACAGCCACCGCGGCCTGCTGCGCTACGACCCCGCCACCGGCGACATCGAGACGCTGGTGGCCGAGATCGATGGCCGACCGCTGACATTCTGCTCCAATGCCGTCGAATCGTCAGACGGCACAATCTTTTTCACCGAGTCGACCAGTCGCTTCCACTACGAGTACTACAAGGGCTCGATCGTCGAGGGACGCCCGACCGGCGCGCTGTTCCGGCGTGAGCCCGACGGGACGGTCACCGAGTTGGCCGGCGGGCTGTATTTCGCCAACGGCGTGACGCTGACCGCCGACGAGTCGGCGGTGGTGTTCGCCGAGAGCGCCGGATGCCGGGTGTCGAAGTACTGGCTGACCGGTGAGCGGGCCGGCACCATCACCGGGTTGGTCACCGAGCTGCCGGGCTATCCGGACAACATCTCCACCGGCCTGGACGGCCGGATCTGGGTGGCGCTGGTGTCGGACCGCAATGCGCTCAACGAATGGTTGGCGCCGCGGGCACCGATCATCCGCAGCGTGATGTGGCGCATGCTGCCCTACCGGTGGCTGCCCAATCCGAAGCCGACGGTCTGGGTCGTCGGGTTCGACCCCGACAACGGGCAGGTGGTGGCTCAGCTACGGGTCCAGCATCCGGACTTCGGCCTGGCCACCGGCGTGGTGGAAACCCCGGGCCGGTTGTGGCTGGGCCGCATCGCCGGGCCCGGGATCTGTTATCTGCCCCTTGTCCACTAATTTAATGCAACATCCGTAACACCAGTCACAGCGCGGCTCCCGGACATCGGGCCGCTGATCGCCTACTCTGCTCAGACGATGACACTGTTGAGAACGGCGTCCTGCCGGGCAGCGGCCGGTTTCATGCTGAGTACCCCAGCGCTGATGGGCATGCCCGCGGCATTCGCGGAACCTAGCCCGGGGTCAGGACAAGCGCACGATCTGTGCCCGTACAAAGTCGCGACCCCGGCCGCGGTGGACTCCTCGGAAGTGCCCGAGGCCGGCGAGCCTCCGCTGCCGCTGCCAGTGCCGCCGTCGCCGATCGGCGGCAACGCGCTAGGCGGCTGCGGCGTCGTCACCGCCGCCGGCACTCCACCGGTGCCGGGCGACATCTCGGCCGAGGCCTGGGTGGTCGCCGACTTGGACAGCGGCGCCATCGTCGCCGCCCGCGACCCGCACGGCCGGCACCGTCCGGCCAGCGTCATCAA
>NZ_JBYCLA010000608.1:0-3017 GCF_057473665.1 Mycobacterium sp. TH-M25 | reverse complement strand
CGGCGGGGGGGGGTTTCCCCCCCCCCGCGGCCCGCAAGATGGCGCTCAACAGCCCGCACCGCCGGGAGGTGCAGGTAGCCGGTTTCGCGCCGCTGGCCGCGTTTTTGGCCGAGGTAGGGTTGATGGGCCCGATGGCGCGGCGCAGCTGGACGCGTACCAAGTTCCTGTGACCCAAACTCCGGTGAACCAGCGCGTCCACGGTGTCGTCCTGGTCGGCGACGGCGACGCCGCGACCGAGTTGCTGACGGCCGGCATCCACGACTTCATGATCTTCGACCGCGAGGTGGTCAGCGCCGTGTTCGACGACGGCACCGACACCTGGACGCTGCACACCGACGACGGTGAGGTGTGCCGCGGCCGCGTCGTGGTTGCCTGCGACTCGCCGTTCGTGCCGCTGGTGCCTGACCTGCTGGGCCGCCGGGACTTTCGTGGCACGTCGATGCATGCGGCGATGCCCTCTAACTTCTTCGAGCCCGCCGGCAAGAGGGTCGCCGTCATCGGCGCCGACTCCAGCGCCGGCGAACTGATCGAGCAGATGACCGATGCGGGGGCCACCATCACGGTCTTCCCGCTGGCGCCCCGGCACCCAGTCCAGCGGCCACGACGCACCCTGCGTATTGCCCGGCGTCGCCGTATCGACGTGATCACGCGGCCGATCGAAGAGGTGACCGCGGTCGGGGTGCGCACCGTCGACGGCGTCCACCACGATGCCGACGCGATCGTCTACGGCACCGGGTTCGCGGTGCGGACCGGCTTGCCGCCCGACACGCTCGTCGGCGCTCGCGGTGTCAGCATCCAGCAGGCGTGGGTCGACGGCGCCGAGCCCTACCTCGGGGTGGCTACACACGGCTTCCCGAACTACTTCACGACTACCGGGCCGCACGTCGCGGCGGCGATGCGCTTCGTCGTCGGGTGCCTGCAGCTGATGGGTCGGCGCACCCGGATCGAGGTCCGCCGCAGTGCGCAGGGTGTCTTCAACGAGCGAGTTCATCTGCGCCGACCGCAGTGGCACCTGGAGGCCGCTGCGTTCGACCTATCGTCGGCCGGAGACGCAGCCGCCGACAGCTACGAAGGTCCGGCAACGCTGACCATCGACGACGCCTCCCGCCAGGTGAAGGTCCGGCTGGCCGGTCACGTCAATCCGATCGATGGCCAATACCATTGGCAGGGAACCATTCTCGACGATTTGCCAGCAGATTTCATGACGTCCTCACGCACGGTCGGCCTCACGGTCGGCCAGCTGCGAGCGTCGGCGCGCATCACCGAGAAAACGTCGCAGGGCAGATATTCGATCGCGGGTGGGGGCGCGCCGCCGTTCGACGCGCCTGACGTAGAACTCGCGGCGCCACAACGGTAAATCGTCGCGGCCGCTGATCAGGCACTCGCTGATCGCGCTGTCCGCGCGTAGGCTGAATGCACCGCGTCGGAAACGGTTGCCTGGCCGGTATGTGGGTACGCCTCGAATGGTGGCGATTTTGATGCCAGTCAAAAGCAACACGCTCAACGTGGTCGCGGTGGGAGCCTCGGCCGGGGGCGTGGAAGCGCTGACCCGGTTTGTCGCCGGCCTACCACCTGAGCTGCCGTATGCCGTACTGGTCACCCTGCACCTGCCACCGGGTGCGCCCAGCGTGCTGGCCCGCATCCTGGACCGCAACGGACCGCTACCCGCGCAAGCAGCTACCGACGGGGCTCCCTTGGAGCCCGGAACCATCCGCGTCGCGGTACCGGACCGGCACCTGCTGGTCTACGACCACCGGATAGTGCTGTCGCAGGGCCCGACCGAGAACGCTCACCGCCCGGCGATCAACGCGCTGTTCCGCTCGGTGGCTTTGTCCATGGGCCGGCGCGCGGTGTCCGTGCTGCTGTCCGGGGTGCTCGACGACGGCGCGTTGGGCAGTGTCGCCATCCGCTCGCGGGGTGGGACCACGATCGCCCAGTCCCCCAGTGACGCCCTGTTCCCCGCGATGCCGCTGGCCGCTATCGACGCCGGTGTGGTCGACCATCAGGTCGAAGCCGGCGCGGTGGGCTCGCTGCTCATGCGGCTGGCGGAACGAACGTTTGAGGAGCCGGAAATGGAACACGATGCACGCTTGGACCTGGAGAACCGTATCTCCATGTCACAGCGGTTCTCGACGGAGTTCAACACCGAAGATCTCGGCTCGCCTTCCGGATACACCTGCCCGGACTGCAATGGATCGTTGATCAGCGTCAGCGACGGCAACTATCGCTGCCATGTGGGGCACGCCTGGACGCCCGACGCGTTACTCGGCGCCCGGGACGGCGAGATCGAGAGTGCGCTGTGGGTGGCGATGCGTAGCTTGCAGGAGAAGGCCAAGTTATCTCGGCGACTGGCCGGGCAGCTCAGTCCCGGACTCCTGCGGGATCGGTATCAGGCCATCACCGACGAAACGGAACACGCCATGTCCGTGCTGGGGAACCGGCTGTCGGACGTGTATGCCCAACATAAGGAGTCGCGTGGCTAGCCACTGGCCGCTCGGCGAGCTGACGGTGTCGCCGACGCCCGCGGACAGAGATTGCCTGCTGACCGTCAAAGGTGTTCTTGACACCACCACCTACCTCAAGTTGCGCGACTCGATCATCAAGGCCGCGTTGGAGGAACCGCGGGCAGTGCTTGTCGACGTCAACGGGCTCGAGGTGCTGCCTTCGTCGTCGGCGTGGTCGGTGTTCACCAGCGCCCGCTGGCATGTCAGCATGTGGCCCGACGTCCCGGTCGTTCTGATCAGCGGGCGGGCCGAACACCTGAAAACGATCGCACGCACCGGTGTGACGCGCTACGTGCCAAGCCACATCTCGCTCGAGGCGGCGCTGACAACTCTCAGCGACACCGGACCCGGTGTCCGGCGACGGCTTCGCACGGAACTTCCGGCCGCACTCGCCAGCCTGCGCACGGCCCGGTTAGTGGTCTCCGAATGCCTGAGCGCCTGGTCTCACGGCGAACTCACCGCGGTGGCACAGGTGATCGTCAACGTCTTCGTCGAAAACGTGTTGCAGCACAC
>NZ_JBYCLA010000607.1:0-3981 GCF_057473665.1 Mycobacterium sp. TH-M25 | reverse complement strand
AGCCCAAGGGCACGCCGGTCGGCGACATTGGCGGCAGCCCGGCTGGCGGACCCGAGGCCGTGGACAGGGGCGGGCCGAGACCACCGGGGGCTGGGGTCGGAGCGGGGGCTGGGGTTGGGGGCGTCGGGGCGAAGGCTGCTGGGTTCACTGTTGTCGGCGCTGCGGGTGGCCCAGCGGGCGGCTTGACTGAGGGTGCTGGGGCGTAGGCTGTTGGGTTTACTGTTGTCGGCGTTGCGGGTGGCCCGGTTGCAGGCTCGGCCGGAGCTACTGGGACGAAAGCGTCGGGGTTTATTTCTGGCTTTCCACCTGGCAGGGTGGTTGACGGCCCATTGGTTGTCAAGCCAGGCGTGCCAGCCAATGCTTGCACTTGCTGGTAGATCGTGTCCTTGTTTGGGGATTCGAGCATCCGAGTGGGATCAATGCCAAGTTCTTGAACGAACCGCCGAGCCGACTTGAGGATACCTTGTCGATTGAGGATCTCCTGCATACACTCGAATATCTGTTGGGTGCAGGGCGCTGCTGCTGTATTAGCTCTTTGCTGGCACTCCACCACCACGTCGACAATTCGGTCGACTTTCATCGGGTCTTTGGAGTTCTGAATCTGTCTGATCTTGAAGTTACCGTTCTCAGCGATCATCGCGAGTTGCGAATTTAGTTCGGTGGCCGAACCGTAGGCGGAAGCGTGTGCTTTGCTTATGGTGCCGTTGGTCTCGGCGACATCGCGGGCCTGATCGACGCCCCACTTAAAGGCTTGGCGGATGGCGTCGGCCGTCATCCCCTTCTGGGTGCCAGAATTGAGGGGCCCGGAAAGCTTCTCCCACAACTGGTCGGACAGTTGCTGCCATGTGGTCGCGGTCGTTTGACGCTTGGTCGATGCAGCGCTAACAACATTCAAGTCCGAGTGCGGAGTCCAAACATGGCCCACAAGAAGCTCGCCCCACTCGCCAGGAGGGCCTCCACTTTTCATCTGCACATCTCGTCTATGTGTGTTATGCCATTATCTATGGCGTGGAGAAAAGGATCTAGAGTTGGAGACGGATCATCGTTGAGGGCGTGCATCGCAAGATTCTTGTATGAATTGCCGAGTGAGCGAACCGCGTCCGACAGGTCGTTAGGTGTCGCGGGCTCTGCTATAAGGCTGTCTAGCAGATAACCTCCCGCGGCGTAAGCTGCAAAACGTGCCAGCGTACCAAGGATAAGCGAATCGATGTACTCGCCTTCTGTCGGCTTCAGTTTATTAGAGTTCACCGCTACTTCGCTTTTTGAAATTTTAAAGGCTGCGCAAACATTCGCTTTGGCCTCGGCGATTTGTTGATCGGTGAATGCGGGCGTCGGCGTGGGTGGGACGGACGGTCCGCTGTCGCGGGGTACCGGGCGTAACCACGCGGCGACAGCAGCACCGACGGCGAGGAGCGTCATCGACAGCATGGCAATCATGAGCCATCGTGCGGACCTACCCAGAGCCGTCGGCGGTGCTTGCGGCCAAGGCGGCGGCCCGGCAGGAGGCTGCGGAAACCCTGCCGATCCTCGCACGGGGGGAGGCCCTGCGGATGGCGCATCCGACATGCGCCGATGGTATCGCCGATCGCCGATTTCGGTAGTCAGCTTGTTCTGCGCCCATAAGTGAGAAAGGCCCCGTTTTGCCGGACCAGCAGGTGAGGCGAGGCTGTACCGGTTGGCAAATCCATACGTAGTTGCTATTCGCAGCGGTGAAGCGATGCGGCTGCTGTCGGCGTCCCTGATGGGGCTAGTGGGTGGCGGTGCGGGCGCGCCGGGTGCCTGCCGTCGCTACCGGGTGGCGGCGGCGCTGGAGGTGTGGCGGGACTCGGGATCGTTGCTCCCCGCGTTCGACTCGACCGGCATCGTGTGGGATCGGCAGGTAGCGCCGCCGCTGTCTGTCCGACACGGGATTGGCCGCCGGCGGTGGGATGCTGCCTGGTTGTCCACAGTTGGTGTTTTATCCCCAGCTGTGCTCGGGCTGGCCGGGCTGGCCCGACGGTGTCGGGGGCGGTTTTTAGTGTCGGGTTATGGATTCAGCGCTGGGCGCTGTGGCGGCACGCGAGGCGATTCGCGGCGCGCTGGATGCTGTTGATACCGCCCATGAGGTGTTGCGGGAGACCTCCTCGGCGATGGTGGGCAATGATTTTCGGGTCGATGTGGCCGAGCGGTTGGAGACGCAGCAGCGCACCAACCGGGGATTGATGTACCGGTTCTTCGGCGAGATCGCCGACCCGCCCGATGAGACGGGGTCGGGTGCGTTGACACGCAAGACGTTGTGGTCGCGGCTGCGCATCACCCCGGGCGAGATCACCCGACGCTGCCGGCTGGCCGCCCGGATCTGTCCGCGCCGAACGTTGACCGGTCAGGTCATCGAACCAGAGTTGGCGGCGTTAGCCGCCGCGGTGAAAGACGGCGCGCTCGGTGAGGACCATATCCGCGCGGTGTGCCACGCCGTGGACGTGCTGCCCGCCCGGGTTTCACCAGCCGATGTGGCAGACACCGAACGCACCCTGGTGGCCCACGCCCGAAAGCTCGACGCCGGCATCGTCACCAAGTTGGGGCAGCGCATCGCCGACTACCTCAACCCCGACGGGCTGTTCAGCGACGAAGACCGGGCCCGCCGGCGCGGCCTGCGGCTGAGCCGGCAAGGCCCCGATGGCATGTCGCGGCTGACCGGGCTGATCGACCCCGAAACCCGCTGCTACTTCGAGGCGGTCATCGCCGCCGTGCGCCCGGGCCGCCACCAACCCAACCAACCCGGCAACCAGGACGTCAAGGACGATCCCACCGCCGGCGATGACCGCACCCCCGATCAGCGCTGCCACGACGCGGTCAAACTTGCGTTGAAAACCGCCATCGCCTCCGGCGGGTTGGGCACTCATCGCGGCCATCCCGTCACCGTGGTGGTCACCACCACCTTGGCCGAACTCGACCACGCCGCCCGCACCGCCACCGACGCTAAAGCACCCATGCCGGCACCGGCGTTGACCGGTGGCGGGTCGCGGCTACCGATGCGTGATCTGATCCGCATGGCCGCCGAGGCGATCCACTACCTGGCGGTCTTCGACGACCACACCGAACGGCCGTTGTATCTGGGCCGGCAAAAACGCATCGCCACCGCCGATCAACGCCTGATCTGTTATGCCCGCGACCGCGGCTGCACCCGCCCGAACTGCCTCCAACCGGGCTATCACTGTGAGGTCCACCACAGCCCGGACTGGGCCAAAGGCGGGCGCACCGACGCCGACACACTGCACTTCGCCTGCGGCGCCGACCACGCCGACGCCAGCGACCGCACCTGGCACACCGTCGTCACTGACACCGGCCGGCTCGGCTGGACCGACGGCACCACCCCACCCCACATCAACCGCGCCCACCACCCCGAAGAACTCCTCCGCGGCGACCCCGACCCCCAGAATGCCGGCCGTAGCGGGCCCGCGCTTCCCAACGGGTCTGCGCGCCTGCGTTCCCCGCAAGTCTGAGCAGGGCTGGTATCGAAGCGAGGAGGTCGCCGCGCTGGGGATCGCCGGCCGCGGTGTAGTGGTCACTCGCTGGATTGGGCTAGGGCTCGGCTAGGGGCCAGCCAGGTCCGGCCCGCCGAGGGCCGGGATTTTGCCGCCAAGTTGACGGCGTGCACCCGATCGCGGACGCTTACCTGCGTGCCAACAGATATCGAATACCTGCAGAAACCTGCGGGTGGGCGTGCTGCACACTCCCCGGTCGCCGACCTTGAGTCCACGCCGCTGACCACTATGGGCCTCTCACCCATAGCCGAGCTACTCCAACTGCTCACCCATGCGGCCAGTAACGGTGAAGAAGCGGACATCGCGGCGATGCTGGCAGGTTGCGAAGATCGCAACCGCAAACGTGCCACGGCGGTCGACGAAGCCATCCAGCAGGAAGCACCCGGTGATGAGTAGCCCGACGAGTACCCCGCCCCAGGTGCAGTTGCTGACGCGCGACGGCTGCCCCGGCTGCGCG
>NZ_JBYCLA010000606.1:0-3978 GCF_057473665.1 Mycobacterium sp. TH-M25 | reverse complement strand
GCTGGCGTTCGTGATGGCCGGCTTGCTCGTCGTCGGCGGAGCGGTTGCGATCCGCGACACCTTCTTCCGCCCGACGACGATCACCGCCTACTTCCCGACCGCCACGGCGATCTATCCGGGCGACGACGTGCGGGTCTCCGGCATGAAGGTCGGCACCATCGCGTCCATCCAACCGCAGGGCACCCGGGCGAAGATGGTGATGCACGTCGACCACGACGTGCCCGTGCCCGCGGACGCGAAAGCCGTGATCGTCGCGCAGAACCTGGTGGCGGCGCGCTACGTCCAGCTGACCCCGGCCTACCGATCGAGCGGTCCCACCATGCGTGATGGCGCGGTGATTCCGATCGACCGGACCGCGGTACCCGTCGAGTGGGATGAGGTCAAGGACCAATTGATGCGGCTGGCAACGGAATTGGGTCCCATCGGCAAGGTCTCGACGCCGTCGGTGGCGCGGTTCATCGACAGTGCCGCCGGGGCGCTGGGCGGTGGCAACGGTGAGAAGCTGCGCCAGACGCTTGCCCAGCTGTCGGGGGTGGGGCGCATCCTGGCCGACGGCAGCGGCAACATCGTCGACGTCATCAAGAATTTGCAGACCTTCGTGGGGGTCCTGCGGGACAGCAACGTCGAACTGGTCCAATTCAACAACCGGCTGGCCACCCTCACCAGCGTGCTCGACGACAACAGGTCCGATTTGGACGCCGCGCTGACCGACCTGGCCGGCGCGGTCGGTGAGGTGCAGCGGTTCATCCAGGGCAGCCGCGATGCGACCTCCGAACAGATCACGCGGCTCGCCGACCTCACCCAGATCCTCGTCGACAACAAGATGGCCCTGAAAAACGTTCTGCACGTGACGCCCAACGCTATCGCGAACGCCTACAACGACTACGACCCGGATGTCGGCAACATCCGCGGCGGGGTCGGCGTCCAGAACCTCACCAATCCGGTGTTCTCCCTCTGCTCCCAGATCGGCGGGCTGGAGAACGCCACCGGCAACGAGACCGGCAAGCTGTGCGGTCTGTATCTGAGTCCGGCGTTGCGGGTGTTCAACCCGCTGCTGTACTTCAACTTCAACTATCTGCCCATTCCGATCAACCCGTTCCTGGCGCCCGCCTTCGACCCCCAGAACGTGGTGTACACCGAGCAACGGCTGGCCCCCGGCGGGGAGGGCCCCAAGCCGGTGGCGCCGGAGCTGCCGCCCGCGGTCTCGGCATACACCGGCCTGCCCGGTGACACGCCGCCGGCGCCGCCGCCCCCGCCGCCCCCGGGGCGTATCCCCGGAGCGGCGATGCCCGAACCCCCACCGCCGAGCACACCGGACGAACCGCCACCTGCCCCGGCGAGCGTGCCGGAGATGCTGCTCCCGGCGGAAAGTGGGCAACCATGAGCGCCCGGACCGCCCTGCCGACCATTCGACGGGTCTTCGGGATCTGCTGCTGCGTCATGCTCGCCGCGACCGGCTGCGCGTTCAACGGGCTGAACTCACTTCCGCTGCCGGGCGCGGTGGGACGCGGGCCGGGCGCCAGCGTCTACCACGTCGAGATCGCCAACGTCGGCACGCTGGAAGCGAATTCGCCGGTAATGATCGACGATGTCATCGTCGGCAGCATCAGCAGGATGACGGTCCAGGGTTGGCACGCCAACGTCGACATCTCGGTGCGGCCCGGCGTCGTGATCCCGGCCAACGTCGTGGCCAAGGTGGGACAGACCAGCTTGCTGGGATCCATGCACCTCGAACTGAATCCGCCGATCGGTCAACCGGCGGCCGGACGGCTGCAACCGGGCGCCACCATCCCGCTGAGCCGGTCGTCGACCTACCCGTCGACCGAGCAGACGCTGTCGTCGTTGTCGGTGATCCTCAACGCCGGCGGGCTGGGGCAGTTCGGCGACATCATCCACAATTTCAACGCCGCCCTGTCCGGGCACGCGGGCGACGTCCGCGATCTGCTCGTTCGCCTCGACAGGTTCGTCGGCACACTCGACCAGCAGCGCGACAACCTCGTCGCGTCGATACAAGCACTGAACCGGCTGGCCGCCACGTTCGCCGGTCAACGCGACGTGATCACCCAAGCGCTCCACAAGATCCCGCCCGCACTGGACGTTCTGATCAAGGAGCGGCCACAGTTGACGACGGCTTTGAACCGGCTCGGGACGTTCAGCAATACCGCCACCAAACTCGTCAACGACGCGGGCTCCGACTTGGTCAAGAACCTGCAGAACCTCGCGCCGACGATCAAGGCGCTCGCCGACATCGGGCCGGACCTCGACGCCGCCCTCGCGTACGCCCCGACGTTCCCGTTCACCCAGGGCTTCATCGACCGCTACGTCCGCGGCGACTACGTCAACGGGTACTTCATCATCGACCTGACGAACGCGGGCCTTCGCAAGAGCATCCTGCGGGGCACGCACTGGGAGCGGCTGGGCGCCGAAGGTGTACCGGCGCCGGGGGATCCGGAATATCTGCAGTTCCGCTACGGCGCACCGCCCGGTGCGCCCGGTTCCTACGCCATCCCGCCCGGCCCGCCACCGGAAGGAGCTGCGCCGCAGCCGGTACCGCCGGTGGTCGCGGGCCTGACGATGCTCGGCCCGGACGCCGTGGCCGCACAGTCGTCAGCGACGCCGGCGCCCGGCCCGATGCCGGGCGCGACCCCGGCCGCGGACCAGTCGACGGACGGAGGCCGGTAGATGCTGACGCGGTTCGTCCGAATCCAGTTGGGAATCTTCGCGATCGTCGGAACCATCGGCGTCCTCCTGATGGTGTTGTGGTACATCCAGGTTCCGACGCTGCTGGGCATCGGCAAGATGACGGTCACGTTGGACCTGCCCGCCACCGGAGGGCTGTATCGTTTCAGCAACGTCACTTACCGCGGGGTGCAGATCGGCAAGGTCACCGCCGTCGGGCTGACCCGCCACGGCGCGGAAGCGACGCTCTCACTTGACGAGTCGCCGAAGATCCCGGCTGATCTCAAGGCGGAGGTGCGCAGCATCTCGGCGGTCGGTGAGTACTACGTGGATCTGCGGCCGCGCACCGACTCGCCGCCCTACCTGCACAACGGCTCGGTCATCGCGGTGACCGACGCCACGATCCCGCAACCGGTCGGTCCGATGCTCGACCAGTCCAGCAAGTTGATCAACAGCATCCCGAAGGGCAAGCTGAGTACGTTGCTCGACGAGTCGTTCCAGGCATTCAACGGCGCCGGTTACGATTTCAAGTCGCTCTTTGACTCGTCGGCGCGATTCTCGGGTGACCTCAACGGCGTCGCCGACCGCGCGCGGAGCCTGACCGAAGACACCGGGCCTTTCCTCGACACGCAGGACCAGACCACCAAGTCGATCCGGCTGTGGGCGCACAGCCTCGCCGGCTTTTCCGGACAGCTGGCCCACAACGATCCACAGATCCGCACGCTGCTGAGCAGGGGGCCTGGTGCCTTCGACGAGGCTTCCCGACTGCTCGACCAGATCAAACCGACGCTTCCGGTGCTGCTCGCCAACCTCACCACTATCGGCCAGATCGGCGTGACCTATCACGCGTCGCTGGAGCAGGTGCTGGTATTGCTGCCCCCGTTCACCGCCGCGATCCAGTCGTTCCTCGGCACCAAGTCGCCCACCGGATTGGCCTCGGGCGCCTTCAATCTCATCGTCAGCGACCCGCCCGCCTGCACGGTCGGCTTTCTGCCGCCGAGCCAGTGGCGCGCTCCGGCCGACACGAAGGTCGTCGACACGCCCGAGGGCCTGTACTGCAAACTGCCGCAGGACTCGCCGATCGCGGTGCGCGGCGCCCGCAACTACCCCTGCCAGGGGCAGCCCGGCAAGCGGGCGCCGACGGTCGAAATCTGCGAGAGCGACAAGCCATTCCAACCGTTGGCGATGAGGCAGCACGTGTTCGGGACCTACCCGCTGGACCCGAACCTCATCGCGCAGGGCATTCCGCCCGACGACCGGGTCGACTGGAACCGGGAGCGGATCTTCGGCCCGGTGGAG
>NZ_JBYCLA010000605.1:0-3867 GCF_057473665.1 Mycobacterium sp. TH-M25 | reverse complement strand
TACGCCGCGCGCGTGGCCGACAAGTACGACGTGCGCCGGCACATGCGGTTCAACACCGTCGTGGAGTCGGCCCGGTGGGACGACGAGGCCCGCCGCTGGCAGGTCGCACTGTCCGGCGGCGACGTGCTCTCAGCGCGCTACCTGATCACCGCGACGGGCTTCCTGTCGCAGCCGAAGACCCCCGACATTCCCGGCATCGACACGTTCGAGGGCAAGGTCATCCACACCACCGAGTGGCAGGACGACTTCGAGCCGGCGGGCCGCCGCATCGGGGTCATCGGAACCGGCGCGACGGCGGTTCAGCTCATTCCGAAGCTCGCGGAGAAGGCCGCCGATCTGACCGTCTACCAACGCACCCCGATCTGGGTCGCCCCGAAGGTCGACTTGCGGTTCTCCGATCGCTCCAAACGACTCTTCGCCCGACTTCCCTGGACCCAGCGGGTGATCCGGGCGGTCACCGACACCATTTACGAGTTGCTGATCACCGGGCTGGTGCGATACCGGATCACGATGTTCCGAAGGCTTCACATCTCTGCGATGGATCTGTGCAAGATCAACCAGTTCATTGCGATCCGCGACAAGGAGCTGCGCCGCAAGCTCACCCCCGACTACGACCTCGGATGCAAGCGCCCGACGTTCTCCAACACCTACTTTCGCAGCTTCACCAAGCCGCATGTCCACCTGCAGGCCGATGGCATCGAACGGATCGAGGCCGACGGGGTGGTGAACGCCGATGGTTCGAAGACGCACATCGACACGCTGGTGTTGGCCACCGGATTCGACTTGTGGGAGGCCAATTTCCCAGCGATCGAAGTGATCGGCCGCGACGGGCGCAACCTCGGAAAGTGGTGGCGCGACAACCGTTTTCAGGCATATCAAGGCGTGTCGATGCCCTACTTCCCGAACTACCTGAGCCTGGCCAGCCCGTTCGCCTTCCTCGGCCTGAACTTCTTCAACACCATGGAATACCAGATGCGGTTGATGGACCGTCTTTTCGGCGAGCTCAAACGCCGGGGCGCCGACACCTTCGAGGTGACCGAGGAAGCCAACGCCCGCTACCTCGACCGGATGACCGAGTTGCTGGGCGACTCGCTGTGGCTTCTGGGCAACTGCGCCACATCGCGGTCCTACTATTTCGATCCCGGCGGAGAACCCTCGCTGCTGCGGCCGATGTCCACGTCGACAGCGATCGACGAGGCGTCGAATTTTCCGCTGAGCGACTACGCGATCAGCTGAGGAGAGGCATGTCCCGCAAGAGCAACCGCATCGCCCGCTTCTCCGGTCTGGCTCTGGCCGGTGCCGGTTTGGCCCACTTCACCAGCCCGGAAATCTTCGAGCCGATCACCAAGTCGGCGTTCCCGCGCAACACCCGCCAGCACCTCTACGTCAACGGCAGCATCGAGACGGTGCTCGGGCTGAGCTTCGCGAGCCGACAGACCCGCAGTCTCGGTGTCGTAGGAATCATCGGCTACCTCGCCTACTTCGGCGGCAACGCTATCCATCAGTCCCACGGTCACTCCCAAACAGCGTAGCTTCCATCAGTTTTCGCACACAGGCCTGTGGATAGGCGGAGTTGTCGGCGGCCTCTTCATGGCGCACCCGCCGGCCGACGTCGACCACCAGGGCCATCGCCGCGTGGACCAGAATTCGCGCCCGGGTCTCGGTCAGCGCGGGACGCGCCGGTGCGAGCAGCCGCATCCAGGAATCGATCGTCGAGCGCTGCACGCGGCGCAGCAATTCCTGATCCACCTGCGTCAGGTTCACCCGCTCGGTGTAGTAGATCGCGGCCAGGTCCGGGTTGGCGAACGATGTTGCGACGTAGGCCTCGATCAGCAGCGTGAGCATGTCGCCGGGCTCGGTGAGCCCGGCCAGGATTGCCGACAGTCGGCCCGACACCCGATCGGCCGCGCGGCGTAAACCCGTCGCCAAAATGTCGCATTTGCCCGGGAAATACCGGTAGATACCCGACACCGGAATCCCCACGGCAGCGGCGATCTCGGCCATGCTGGTCTCGGGATATCCCTTGGCGTTGAACAACATCATCGCCGACTGCAGCAACGCTTCATACACCCCGGCGTCCGCGTCGAAGATCTGCCACGAAGCGGGCCGGCCGAGGTCGTCCTGCGGCGCGGGAAGGTCGGCGCCGATCACCGCCGACGCAGCCGCGCGCAACAGCGCACGGATCTCGTCGGTGGGTAACTGAACGCGGTGATCGACGGCGCTGCCGATCACACTGAGCATCCCGACCGCGAGCATCCGCCGCTGCGGGGAAGTCAAGTCCGGGCGAACTGCCTTGAGCGGGCGCTGAATTCGGCGTCTGACCAACCGGAGTTGGTCGCCCAGCGCCGCCTGGTCTTCGCCGTGCAGATAGCGGGCTTGCCACCGGTACAAGCCACCCGATTCGCGGTTGACCAAAGTCACGTCGACCACCGCGTCGATCAGTCGATCCAGTATCTCGTCGGGGTGGCCGTCATCGGCATCTGCGAAATCGGTGCAGTCGACCAGTTGCCGACCGAGCGCTAGGACTGCATCGCGGAACAGTTCGTACTTGCTCGCATGGTGGCGGTAGAGCGCCGGCGCGGAGATTCCGACCTTGGCCGCGATCGCCTCCATGCTGACGGCGTGATACCCCTGCGCACTGAACGCCGTGGCGGCGGCTCGGGCGATCTGGGCCTTGCGGTCTTTCGGACGACGACGTACAACGGCAGCGCCCTGGCCCCGCGCTGTCGTCACCGACTCACCCTAGCCTTGGGGCGACCCGCCAAAAAACCTACCGCAGAGTCAGAATTGCAATTAACATAATTGGCATTCCGTGCACCTGCGCGACCGTAAAGCCGCTGCGGTCATGGGCAAAACGCAACGTTGCAGACGACTTACCGGCAGCGACCACCACACCCCGGATTCACATCTTTCGACCATGGCCCTACTCGAGAGGAGCGCCATGAGGAACCGCCAGGTAATGCTCGCAGTACTGGGGACCGCGTTGATGGTCGCCGGCCTGTCGTCGCTGTGGTTACCGGTGTATCTGGGCCAGTACGACCGATGGGGCATGCAGATCAGTTGCGGCCGAGCCTTCAGCGCAAGCGTTCCCTCGCCCGCCGATGCTTTCGGCGCCGATTATGCGGGCCAGTGCGGATCCGCGCTGCTGCTGCGTCGAATCTGGGCCATCCCGGCCGCGGTCGTCGGATTCATCATCGTGATGTTCACCGCGGCGATCTGGATGCGCCGGGCGCCCGACAATCCCGAGGAAAGCACCCGATTCTGGGAAATCCATGGCGACGCCACCTGATATTTTTAGCGCCGCGCCGTCCAGGAGCGCTAATTCTTGGTCAGCGGGTGGCGGGTCCGGTCCGCGCGAACCGGAACGCCGTTGCGCCCGGAGAGGTCTTGGGCGTAAAAGCCGGTCACATAGGCGACTCCGCCGCCGTTGATACCCAACTCGGCGCGGTCGATGTGTTCCAGCGTGTCCGTGCTCTGGTGATAGTTCGGATCGAACGGTTGGCCCGCGAGGCCACCCCACAGCTTGGCCTCATCGTCGGACTTCTTGTTCTCGGCGCCCGAGAACAGCCCACCCGCCGGGACGCCCGCCTGGGTGAAGCCGTCGTAGTCGGAGCGGCCGTCGAACGACGTGTCCTGCGGGGTCTTACCGGCCGAGTTGAGGTAGGCGGCCAACTCCCGCTCGATGCCGGCGGACCCCTCGGGCACCACTGGGCTGCCCCGCTTGTCAGCCGGAAGCGACTGATCGCCGTCGTAGGTGAAGTAGCCCGGGTTCGGCGACGCGAGCATGTCGAAGTTCAGATACAGTGCAATGTCTTTCAGCGCGTTCAGATCTAGCGACTCGACGTAGTTGCGAGACCCGACCAGGCC
>NZ_JBYCLA010000604.1:0-7259 GCF_057473665.1 Mycobacterium sp. TH-M25 | reverse complement strand
CGTGACGGCGACCGGGGCCGGCTGGAGGCGTTGACACGGGCATCCTCGGCGCCGGCGGGGTTGGCCACCAGGGCGCAGATCGTGTTGTTAGCCGCTGACGGTGTGGCCAACACCGATATCGCCGATCGGACCGGCACCTCGCGGCCGACGGTGCTCAAGTGGCGCAGCCGCTATAGCGAGGCCGGTGTTGACGGGCTCGATGATGATCCGCGTCCGGGTCGTGCTCCGGTGATCGACGAGGTCGCGGTGCTGGCTGAGACGTTGGCCGACAAGGGAAGACCGCCCGCTCAGCTCGGGGTGACGCATTGGTCGAGCAGGTTGATGGCCGACCGGTTGAACATCTCGTTTGCCTCGGTGGCCCGGATTTGGCGTAAGTGGGGTATCCAGCCGCACCGGGTGGAGACGTTTAAGTTCTCCACCGACCCGGAGTTGCAGGCCAAGCTGCGTGATGTGGTCGGGTTGTATCTGGATCCGCCCGCGGGTGCGGTAGTGGTCAGCGTCGATGAGAAGTCCCAGATCCAGGCGCTGGATCGCACCCAGCCGATCCTGCCGCTGCGCCAGGGCATCCCCGAACAGCAGACCCACGACTACATCCGCAACGGCACCACGAGCCTGTTCGCCGCACTGGAAGTGGCCACCGGCAAGATCACCGCCGACGCCTGCTACCCGCGCCACACCCACGCTGAGTTTTTGGCCTTCCTCAAACTCGTCGCCAAAGCCCACCCGCGGGTGCGGCTCTGCGTGATCTGCGACAACTACGCCACCCACAAACACCCCGCCGTGCGTGGCTGGCTGAACAAAAACCCGCGTATCACACTGCATTTCACGCCGACCAGTTGCTCCTGGCTGAACATGGTCGAGATCTTCTTCGGCATCATCACCCGCCAAGCCATCCGCCGCGGCACCTTCACCGACGTCACCGACCTCCAAACCGCGATCCGCACCTACATCGACAACTACAACCAGGGCGCCAAACCGTTCACCTGGACCAAGACCGCCGACGAACTCCTCGACAACATCAAACGTAAACTAACCAACAACACGCGACACTAGCGTCATGGACCATGCCACACGTCAGCGCTGACGACGAGGAATCCGCAACGCCAAGGCAGCCCACGCCTGCTGACCTAAAGCCCGGCACTTCCGCATGGCGTGTGAACGTGGGGATGCGCGCCCACCAGTTCTTCGGGTTGATCCACGACCCCGCCATGGCGGAGGCGATCGGAAAGCCCGAACCTCCCCCTGGCGATCCAGCCGGCGGGCCGCCCAAGACCGTGCCCTTTGAACCGTGGTCAGTTGCCGACTTCTCGAAATACCTGCACAGCCTCGGCCTCCCAGCCGCCGGCGAGGCGGTTACTCTTCACCGACTCCTGAGTGCGATGGAACGCGCCGGGCTGCTGCTGCCGCTCGGCTGGAACCCGCAAATGCCGATCATGGGTCAGCAGTACATCTCCCAGGGGGGCGCCTCGAAGGGACAGCTCGGCGGCAATCTGTGGCTGTCCGAGGTGTTCGGTGCTGAACTCATCATCCCGAGCTACAACGCGGTAACGCTTCAACTCACCGGTCACGATGACAAGGGCAACCCGGTCGACAGCTGGGGCACCGGCCTCGTCGTCGACCAGAGCCACGTCATTACCAACAAGCACGTCCTGACCGGACTCGCAGGCAGCAGCTCTGGCCTGTCCATCTACCCGTCTGCGTCACGCAACCATTCCGGCGCGGCACAGGTCAGCTGCTCGGGAACCGCTCTCGCGCACGCCACGCTCGACGTCGCCGTGATCGAGTTCGACATGCCCGATGGCAAATACCTGCCGTGACTCGCCGGCATGGCGTTCCGGGATCCAGACTGGGCCGACGAGGTCTATGTATTCGGCTATCCGCGGGTGCCGATGACGGCCGAGATGGCAATCACGGTGCAGCGCGGAGAAGTCGTCAACCCGGGAGCAGCAACCATCCCCGACCGCCAGAAGATCTTCCTGTACTCGGCCATCGCGCGGCCGGGCAACAGCGGTGGTCCGATCGTCGCGCAGGACGGCCGAGTGATCGGCCTGGTGGTCGAGGACTGTGCGGAATCGCCGTCGACGGATGCCGGACCGGCCGCGGCGCCGTTTTATCGCGGTATCCCTTCGAGCGAAGTAATCCGGGCGCTCGACGAACTTGGCTTCGGCGGCATCATCGAGATGGACACGGTGCGGTAACTGGCCTGAGCACACCGAACACTCCGCACACGCGAGGCGACGGTAGCCAGCCAAACCGGACCCTCACACAACAGCGCCGCAACCCGCGGGAACTTCGCCTGGGCAGTGGAGCGCAGCGCATAATGCCCTTCGTGTGTTTCTCACTTTCAGGAGGCTGGGCGGGTGATCGGACGTGACGGAGCCAACGGTCAGCGCCGACACGTCAGGCTCGCGCGTAGGTTCGCTCTTCGGCCACTACGTGCTGAAGCGACTTTTGGGCCGCGGCGGATTCGGCGAGGTGTACGAGGCCGAAGACACCGTGATGAACCGCGTTGTCGCTTTAAAGCTGATCGCAACCGCGTACTCGCACAACGAGATGTTCAGGCAACGGCTGGAGCGAGAAGCACACACCGCCGGTCGGCTGCATGAGCCACATGTCGTCCCCATCCACGGGTGCGGGGAGATCGACGGGCAGCTCTACATCGACATGCGGCTCATCGAGGGCACCGATCTGCAGGCCGTGTTGGCCCACACCGGGCCGCTGAGTCCACCGCGGGCGGTGGCGATTGTGCGGCAGATCGCCTCAGCGCTGGATGCCGCTCACGCCGATGCGGTGATCCACCGCGATGTCAAACCGGCCAACATTCTGCTTACCGGTGATGACTTCGCCTGCCTGGTCGACTTCGGCCTGGCCAATGCCGCCAACGACGCGAAGCTGACCAGTACCGGCACCACCATCGGGACGTTTGCCTACATGTCCCCCGAGCGACTTGGCAACGGCGAAGTAACGCATCGCGCCGACATTTACGCCTTGGCGTGTGTGCTGTATGAATGCCTGACCGGGTCACCGCCCTACCCAGCAGGCGACCTGCCCGCTCTGATCACGGCTCACCTGACTGCGCCCATCCCGCACCCCAGCCAGCACCGGCCACAGCTGCCGGTCGGCTTCGATGACGTCATCGCGCGTGGCATGGCCAAAAACCCACAGGATCGCTACGCCAGTGCCGGGGGACTGGCCGCCGCCGCGCACGACGTCCTGACCACACCGGACCAAGACCACGTCGACACCATCCTGGCCAGCACCCAGGTCGCAGCCGCGCCTGAGCGAAACCAATGCCCCACCGAAGTCGAGAGCTCCAAAGCGCCATCTTTTCCGGCTAGCGCGGCAACCGGAACCCCTCGGTCGCATGCCAAAGCGTCTTCCCTAGCCGAACGCGTTAACCAGCCCGGGTATCGTCCTCTGGACGCCCCGAACCGGGTATCCGCCCGCGGATCGCTGCTGCGGTGGGTGGGCCGCCACAAGGTAATTGCGCTAACCGCTGGCGCCCTTATCGTCATTCTGGGCATCGTTGGAAATCAGTCAGCCCGCCAACCAACGGCACCGCAACACGCACCGCAGCCGCCCAGCCCGTCCTCATCGCCACCGCACCTTACCGGGCCTCAGCCGACAACCGTTCAGCAGTTGTGCGCTATGCAAGCCTGGCCGCGTCCCGTACCGGCGGTTGCTGGCGTAATCCTTGATGACGCAGGAGCTCTCGACTGCTGGGACAATCTAAAGGCCATCGCCCCCGACGGCCACGACGTCATGAACGACAAGGCAGGCAGCGGGACATACAGGATCACCGATGTTTCCCCTGCACCTGGCACCCTCATTGGAAGCAACGATGGGGTAACCGTGCACGTCGTTCCGATTAACCCAGTAGCCGGTCCACCAGCGTTTAATCCGTGTGATTGGGTAACGGCCGACAAGGCCGCGACGTTCCTCGGCGTATCATCCGTCTCCACCGAAGCCGCGGACGACGAGGCGGGCGCAGCCGAGCCATTTTGTACTTACAGTTCGGGCTCGCAGTTAGTGACATCACAACTGAACCTTCCGGCTAGCTTCACGGTCGATGCGCATACAGAACTGAATATGAATATGGCCGCCGGAGATTGGAGCGAGGTGGGCGGGTTGCCTGGCCGCGCCTACTGTTCCACCAGGCAGAGCGATGGGAAAAGATCGACAACCCTGTTGGTGCTTCTCAACGGTAATCGGCTGTATCAAGCGCTCGGCTGGAACGGACAGTCTTGCGACACGCTAAAGCAATTCGCGCAGGCGGCGATCTCCAGCATCCGCCCGTAAGCCAAAGTGGCCTTGCGGAATTACCCGGATCTCTGGACCGGCTCACGCCGGGGTGTGCTGCGCCCAGGAGGTGTGCTCCCACTTCCACCGAGTGAGGCGCGGCCCAACCCAGAACCCGTAGATTCCGAGTGTGATGATGATCAAGATCAGCCACTTCAACCACGAGCCGAATAACCCCCAAGCACTTCCGTTGAACGCGAGTTGTCGGCCTTCTATGTAGGAGTGCTTGGCGCGCCACCGTTCCCGCAACACGAGGCCAAACGGGTAACAGATTCCCAGCGTGAACACCGTGATGAGCAAGGCGAGTACCGCAGTGCCAACGTAAGTGGCGGCTCCGCCGTCGAAGGCGAACTCGTGCGTCTGGGCTCGTTTCGGTACCACATTCGCGGCATGGCGCTGCGGCGCCGGGTGAAGATTGGGAGGCTCAGCAGGCACAGGTTCCCATGGTTGCGGCGCAGGTATGGGTGGTGTTGTCATAAGCTCTCTCCGTTCTACGCAGATCGGGGCATCGTGCCGCAGCATAGTGGTCGGGGGCAGACCTTCGCGGCAAGGACGAGGTTATTTGCATGAGTCGGGCAAACAACGATCCTGTTCCCGCCGCAGCGGTATACGTCATTGAGCACGATTCCACGGGCCAATCCGACGTTCGAGTCGAGCTTCAATGCGACCTTTCCGACGACGAAGACTTGCCAGGTGCAGGTGGGCGCAGTCGGGTGGCGTCTCCCGGACAATTTCCTTGCGGCCACTCATCCAACCGTGTAGATATATTGCCGTGCGAGGAATTACGGCAGCGGTTGTCGCGGGTCTTTCCGTTTTCGCGGCGGCGTGTGGATCGGTGGCAACGGCCAGGGCGGACGTTCAATGCACCGGCGCACAAGGACCGAACCCGGCAGAGCCGGAGTTCTATCAAGAGCAGTACAACCCGTCTGTTGCTGATCAGTTAACACAAGATTTGCAGACGTATAACGCCGCGGTTGCTTCCGGTGACCCGCAGCAGATCGGACAGGCAGCGGGGACCCTTTACAGCGAAATATCCACCTACCCCATGATGTTCAGCACCCAGACACCGTTCGGGTGCTACAACCCGTTGGTCCTCACAAACCTGCAGCAGCCCACCAACGCCTTCGCCACCACCCTTGACAACATCACCAGCGCGGCGGCGAGCATCGACGGGAAAACCCCGAATGACGTACCGGGCCTCGTCTCACAGGCTGAGCCCCAGGAGACGGCATACATCAACGCGCTGAACGCCTATGCCTCCCAGTTCGGCGGAGAACAAGTGCCACAGAACTGACGGGGAGAGGGGATTGCGCTTCGATGCGGCTTGACGTACCTACAGCCCTTCGGACGGTCTCCCGCAAGTCGCCATACCCGGCGTGCAGCCCGACTCGGGGTTGCGGCGAGTTACCGTAGCCGCCCGTCGACAACGGCGGCCTGCACCACGTCGAACAACCGTGAGATCTAACCCGATACAAGATTGACCCCATTGTGGGCCCGCGAATGGACGCGGTCGCCGAGTGCGTCCAGAACCCGAACCGCGAAGGCCGGATCCATCGCCGACTCAACCTCATCCCTTGTCATCCACCGGACCTCGCGAGCCTCGGTGGTCGGGTGCACATCTCCGTCGACGGCATGGCAACGGTAGACGAGCGCAACAATCCCATGAGTGAGATTCTTGTACACCCCGGTAAGGCGCTCCACCTCCACAGTCAGCCCGGTCTCTTCCAGCACCTCGCGCCGCACGCCATCCTCGAACGATTCGTCGAGTTCTAGCACTCCCCCGGGCGCTTCCCAGTGGCCGTTGTCATCGCGCCGGATCACCAGAACGCGGCCGTCCTCGCGCACGACGATGCCGGCCACACTGACCGAATGTTTGGGCATGGTTGGCATTGCTGGGCCTCCCTTGTTAGACGCCGTCAGGCGTGACACCGACGGACTCGTTCTATAGGCTAGTCGTCTAGACGTGTCAGGGAAGGTCCACGGGTGCTGGAACTTGGACAGATCGACCGCGCAGCGGACACGCCGCCGTACCGGCAGATCGCGGGCATGTTGCGGCAGGCGATCCACGCCGACCGACTCACCGCCGGGGAGCGGCTGCCGTCGGAGACCGCACTGATCGAGCACTTCGGCGTAGCCCGCATGACCGTGCGGCAGGCCGTCCAAGAGCTTCGCGCCGAAGGGCTCGTCGTCTCGGAACACGGCCGCGGCGTTTTCGTGCGGCCAACTCCCCCGATCCGACGCTTGGCATCGGATCGCTTCGCCCGGGAACATCGCGCCGAGGGCAAAGCGGCTTTCAGCGTCGAAGCGGAGAAGTCCGGTTACGCACCGCAAGTCGACAACATCGCGGTAGGACGCCAAAAACCGGATTCGGTTGTGGCTGAGCGGCTTCGCATACCGACCGACCAAGAAGTCGTGGTCCGGTCAAGACGTTATCTAGCCAACGGCCGGCCGGTCGAGACCGCAGTGTCGTACATACCAGCAGCGTTCGCCGACGGCACCCAGATCGAACAGGTCGACACAGGCCCCGGCGGCATCTACGCCCGCCTGGAAGACAACGGCCACACGCTGGCCCGCTTCACCGAGGAAGTCGGCGCCCGGATGCCCACGCCCGAGGAACGCCGGCAGCTGGAGCTCGGACCGGGTGTTCCGGTGCTGACGGTCGTCCGCACCGCATACGACACCAATGACGTGGCCGTCGAAGTCTGCGACACGGTGAAGGTCGCCTCCGCCTACCTGCTCGAATACGACTTCTCCGCCCGCTGAGCCACGAAACCTTTCCGAATCTGGCCATAACCGTTGAAGTCCTCTAGACGACTATGTATCTTGAACTTGTCTAGAGCAGTTTCAACACAGAAAGGCCGAACATGTCCGTACCGAAGTGGCTCAAAGTGCCCCACCAGCAGGTTTTCCCCCACAAAGCGTTCCTGGTCTCCGACGTGACAGCCGTGATCGACTACGAC
>NZ_JBYCLA010000603.1:0-6556 GCF_057473665.1 Mycobacterium sp. TH-M25 | reverse complement strand
GACGACGTCGTCGAGGTGCTCGGGCGATTCGGGGCCGAGTGCACCCCGAGCCCCGACCGGCTGGCCGAGCTCGGCATGGAGCGGTTCAAGCCGGTGGCCGAGATCATGGTCAAGCAAATGCTTTTCATGGACTCGCCGCCGCACCGGAGAGTCCGCGCGCTCGCCTCACACGCGTTCACCGCACGCCGGGTCGAGGCGCTGCGCGACCACATCCGCAGCATCGCCAACGGCTTGATCGACCGGGTGATCGCCTACGGCGAAATGGATCTGATGAGCGACTTCGCGGGCCCCCTGCCCGCGATCGTCAGCGCCGAAATGCTCGGCCTGCCAACCCAAGACCACGAACAGCTCAAAGAGTGGTCGCAGACTTTCGCCGCGATCCTCGGCAATTTCCAGAACAACCCGGACGGTATCGACGAGGTGCTCAGCGCTACTTCGGACATGAGCGATTACCTGGAGCGTGCGCTGACCGAGAGCGCGGACGCCCCCACGGTCGGACTGATCGGGTTGCTGAGTAAGGCCCGAGTGCAGGGGGACCGGCTCAGCCGGGAAGAAGTGATCGCCAACACCATCATCACGATGGTCGGCGCGATGGAGACCACCACGAACCTGATCGGCAACGGCCTGGTGACCCTGCTGCGCAATCCGTCGGCGTTGGAGCAGCTTCGGTGGGATCCGGCGATGATGCCCACAGCGATCGAGGAGCTGCTGCGGTTCGAAAGTCCGAGCCAGCAGACTACCCGCATTGCACCCGAGGATGTCGTTCTCGGCGACCAGCACATCGAGCAAGGGCAGTCGGTGATCGTCCTGATGGGCGCGGCCAATCGGGACCCGGCCCGCTTCGAGGATCCCGATCGCCTCGACCTGAACCGACAAGACAACCGGCACTTAGCATTTGGCTGGGGCCCACACTTCTGCTTCGGTGCTCCACTGGGCCGGATCGAGGCCCAGATCGCCTTCGAAACCCTGCTGTCCCGGCTGCCCGAACTCGAGTTGGGGGGCGGTCCTCTGCAATGGCGCGCAAATCTCAAGCTTCGTGGGCTGGAGAAACTTCCGATCAGGTGGCAGGCATGACGAGCATAGGTACCGGTGAAGCTGCCCGGCTGGGTCAAATGCGCCGCGCGCTCTTGGAGCGACGGGTGCGGGCTGCCGGTATGAACCCGCTCGTCAGCGAGCCGCCTGCAATCAGCTCGTTGACAGTCTCTGGTCCAATGCCGCTTTCGGCTTCGCAGTCGCAGATGTGGTACCAGAGCCAACTCGCCCCGGACTCGCGCATGTTGAGCGAGGTGGTCGAGATCCGCAAGACCGGTGCGCTGGACGTCGGTGCGCTACGACGTGCGCTGACCGAGGTGGTCGCCCGGCACGAAGCGTTGCGGACAACCTTCGACTTGATCGACGGAGTGCCACATCAAATCATCCAGGAGCCAACGGAAGTGGACATCCCCATTTCCGACTTTTCAGACCTGGATACCGCAGCTGCTGTTGCGCGCGCCGTGGAGATCGTCACCGCCGACTCGATGAAACCTTACGACCTCGCCAACGGACCACTGATCCGCCCCCGGCTGGTCCGTATCGCCGACAACGACCATCGGCTCTATATCGGCCTGCACCATCTGATTTGGGACGGCCTGACCCTGAATCGAGTCGTGTTTCCCGAACTCGTTGTGCTGTACCGCAGCTACACCACGGCTGTGCCGTCGGCGCTTCGCCGCCCGGAGGCGCAGTACGGCGACTACACGCAGTGGGAACTCGATTGGGTTCGGGGGCCTGAGACGGCGAAGCGAATCGAGCGGTGGCGTGATCGACTGGCGGACATCACCTCGACCCAGTTGCCGCTGGACCATCCGCGACCCTCGCGTCAGACCTTCGCCGGGGGAACGATCCCGCTCACGATCGACCATGCCACCGTCGAGGCGCTGCGTACCGCGTCGCGAGCCGCGGGTGGCACTTTGTTCCATGCGTTGTCTGCCGCCTACGCATGGTGGCTGCACCTCTACAGCGAGTCCACCGAGGTCGTCTTCGGCACCCCGCACGACCTCCGGCAGCGCAGTGATCTGTTCTCGGTCGCCGGCTACGCGGTCACGCCTGTCGTCGTGCGCTGCGAGGTGTCGGGGGAGGAAACCTTCACCTCGCTGATCGGTCGCACCGGTCGGGTGGTCACCGAGGCACTCAGCGACGCAGTGCCGTTCGAGACTCTGGTCAGCGCCCTGGGGGTGGCACGTGATGCACGCACTAATCCGCTTTTCCAGACGTCGTTGGTGCTCGAGCCGCAGTTGACATCGCCGGCCGATGACTGGTCGCTGCATCTGATGGAAACCGATGTTCGGGACGCGTTGGGATCGTCGAAGTTCGACATCAGTATCGAGCTGGACGAGCGGCCCGAGGGCGACCTCGCGGGACGGTTCTTTTTCAGCACGGATCTGTTCGACCGGGCGACGGCGCACGAGATGTTGTCGCATTTCGTTCGCCTGCTCGAAGTGCTCGCGGCCGCGCCCGAAATACCGATGCGCGAACATGATTTGCTTACCATGGACGAGCGCGACCGCCAGCTCGACTGGAATCCGGCTACTCAAGCGGATGTTTCGACGGACCCGCAGTGTGTGCACGAAATCATCAGCGCGCAGGTCGAGCGTACGCCGGAAGCGGTCGCGGTTGAGGTCGGCGACACCACCCTGACTTATCGACAACTGGACGACCGGGCAGCGGCCATCGCATCACGGTTGGTGGACGCGGGCGCCGGCACCGGCTCGGTTGTCGCGGTGCTGCTGGACCGCACCCCTGATCTGATCGCGACACTGCTCGGAATCCTCAAGTCCGGTGCTGCGTTCTTGCCGCTCGACCCCCGGCAGCCGGGCGCTCGCAACAGCTTCAGCGTCAACGACGCCGGCGCGAGCTTGATTGTGACCGATCGCCCCCTGCCTGCTGGATGGGAAGCGGACGCGGCCACTGTCGTCAATATTCGCGAATCCTGGTCGTCGAGAGCGCGTCCTGTCGCGGTCGCGCCCAGCGACCTGGCCTATGTGATCTACACCTCGGGGTCGACCGGTCGTCCAAAGGGCGTGCTCATCGAGCACCGCAGCGTCGCGAACCTGATGGGCACCATGTTTCCGGACATGGGCGTCACGGCCGCCGATACCGTCTTGTCGGTGGCCTCCATCTCCTTCGATGTTGCACTCGGGGACATTTTCTGCGCGTTGGCCAGTGGCGCAAGGCTTGTTCTGGCCAGCTCCGCGCAGGCGACGGAACCCGTTGCCCTGAGCCGGCTGATCGTCGACAGTGGCGCCAGCTACATGATGGCTACGCCAACCACCTGGTCGGCGTTGGTTGCCTCGGGATGGAGCGGCGACAGTCGTCTCGCAGTGGCATCGATCGGTGAGACGATGCCTGACGGCCTGGCCAAGGCGCTGTTGCAGAGGTGCGGTCAAGTCTGGAACACCTACGGCCCCACCGAGGCAACCATCATCGACACCGTCGTGAAGCTGGCCGATGGGGACACCGTCACGGTTGGGAAACCGTTCTCCAACGTGCGGATGTACGTCATCGACCCCAATGGGCGACTGCAACCAGTCGGAGTCCCCGGCGAGATCGCGATCGGCGGCGTCGCGGTGGCCCGCGGCTACCACAATCGTCCCGACGAACAGGCGCGTCGGTTCGTCGACGATCCCTTCCACGCGGGTGATCGGATGTATCGCACCGGCGATCGGGGCAGATTCCTGCCTGACGGCCGGCTGCAGCACCTCGGCCGCTACGACGACCAGCTCAAGATCCGCGGTTTCCGCATCGAGCCGGGCGAGATCGAGTCCACCCTGTGTGAGCATCCCGGGGTGAACTCGTGCGCCGTGGTTGTCAGCGAGGCGCCCAACGGCGACAAGCAATTGTCGGCCTACATTGTCGACGACCCGGGCTGCCCCAGCGAGGCCGACACACGTGATTGGCTCCGGCGTCGCCTGCCCGAGCACATGATTCCCAGTTCATTGACGTTCATCAGCGAGCTTCCTGTGACGGCGAGTGGAAAGCTCAACAAGGCGGCGCTGCCTGCGCCCGCGCCACGGGTGACAGACCGCGCCGCTGACACGCTTCCGCGAGACGACACCGAACGGCGCGTCGCCGCATTATGGGAAGGGTTGCTGGCCGCACCGGTCACCGATGTCAACGCCGATTTCTTCGATGTCGGCGGCCATTCGCTGCTGGCCGCTCGGCTGATCTTCAGGGTGCAGCGGGAGTTCGGTACCGCACCGGCGCTCGCCGCGTTCCTGGACAGCGGCCGGACCGTCGCGGGCCTCGCCGCGTTGATCAATGTCGAAAGCTCGTCTAGCGCAGATGAAGTCACGTCCGAATCGCCGCTGCATTTCGTTTTCGCCGATCTTGCCTCAGCGGTGAGCGTCCGGCACTTCAAGGACTTGTGGGCTGAGGACCAATCGGTGCACGTCCTGATCCCCGAACAACCGGACGGTCTGTTCGACGCGTCGGTAACCGTCGAACAACATGCCGGCCAGGCTTTTTCGGTGATCTGCGAACGTCAACCGGAGGGTCCGATCGCGCTGGCAGGCTATTCAATCGGCGGGGCCGTGGCCTATGAAATCGCACGTCAGGCCGTCGACGCCGGTCGGACCGTCGAGTGGTTGGGCATCATCGACTGCCTGGCGCCGTCGATGGCGCATATGGAACAGGAGCACCAGACGCTGCGATGGCGGTTCAGCCGCATACGCCGCCGGCCCGTGCGCGAACAGTTGACTAAATATCTCGAGGTCGGGCGCCGGCTGCTTCGAAGTGGCGAGCTGTGGCCGCATCGCGACTTCGACTATCACGGCGCCACTGAGATCGCAAGCCGCTACCACCTGCCCGGGCATGACGCTCCGATGCACCTGTTCGCAAGTCGGGGAACGGTGTTCGATGCCGAGACGGAGCTGTTGGGTTGGGACGACTTCCACAAAGGGTCGGTGACCGCGGATCAGCTCGCCGGTGACCACGTCAGCATCCTCGAACGTCCGCTGATCGAGGAGCTGGCGCAGATGATGATCGAATCACTGCACAAGGCAAGGGCATCGGCGAACTGAATCGCTTCACGCAGGACGTCATCGGCGAGGTGACATCACCCGGAAATGACGTGCGCGAACTCGCCTGGACGGTGGCCGGCGCATCCGCCGGAAACCTGGCACGTCACTGGGTCGACCCGATAGGGCCCGGCCTTGGACGTTCACTGGCGGCTACGTTCGTTCTCACCACGGTTGCCGCAGTGCTCATCGGCTTCGCGCGCGTCGCCTGCATTCGAGCGTCCATGAGGACGGTGCTTTTCGCCGCCGGAGGAGCCGCCGGGAGTGTCAGCGCCGCGGCCACACGTGCTGCGACCGCGACACCGGTGCAATCCTTGGCAGTCCTGGCTACCTTCTTCGTCGGTGCCGTTGTCGGTCTGCTGACGGGGATGTGGGTCGCGCTTCGTACGGCGAATCCTCGCCGCGCAGAGCGGTGTTGAGGTCTCAGCGTGGGAAATTTGTTCTTCTTCGGTGGCTCGGTCGTGGGCGCCGCTCTTGCCTGGTTCGTCGGTCGCGGTGACCGAAGCCGGTCGATGGCTGCCGCGCTCACCGGTGTTTCATGCGGGCTGCTCGGTGTCTTGGCGTCGATGAGTGGTGGCACGATGACACCGATGACACAGGCAGGCTTCGGGCTGCTGGGCGCGGCCGCGCCACTGACGCTGTGTCTGACATCGGTCAACACTGCCACCACGACTGAGGAAAGGTCATCCGCCATCCGTCGCTACAGCGCCACCCTCACGCTGTCGCTGCTGTACGGGATTGGTTGCGCGGTAATGGGATTCGCATTGGGCTACGGGGTCAAGTATGACAGCCACAAGGAATTTGTGGGCCAACCCGCGCACTGTTCGACCATCTCGCCGAACCACATGCGCGGTCGGTCATGAAACTGCGTGTTCCCCGGCGCGCGTCCCAATGGGTCGGCGTACCGCTGCTCGCAGTACTCCTTACCGTGGCGTGGGTGTCGCACAACGCCAGGCCGCCGGCGCCGCTGCCGACGGTGTTCACCCCGTACCTGCCGATCAACCTGGTCGACCAGCCAAGTCCCCGCAAAGTGTTTGCGCACTATATGCCGAGCCTGCCGATATCGATCGACAACAAAGACGGATCGCAGGACTACTACGCCACTGAGTACCTCACGCCCGGCGGTGAAGACGGCAAGCACGCTGCGTACGGTGGGTTTCTGCGGGACAGGCCCCTGCCCCGGGCCCACAGTGATCGGCCGGACTGGAAGTTGGTGGACCTGCTCACCGAGATCAGTCAAGCTAAAAGCGTTGGTATCGACGGATTCGCGGTCGATGTGTTCACCCCGCGCGCCGAGGCCGATGTCACTGATCTGATACTCCGGGCCGCAGCTGCGGAGAAAGATTTCACCATCCTGGTTACCGCCGATGTCACCGGACCCTTTCGCGCGATGACCCCGGCGGACTTCGCCGCCGAGATCGCGCCGTACCTGAACGCGCCGGCCGCGTTTCGTCTGTCGGACGGCCGCCCCGTCCTGGGCGCCTTCGCCGCTGAGGCACAGC
>NZ_JBYCLA010000602.1:0-5800 GCF_057473665.1 Mycobacterium sp. TH-M25 | reverse complement strand
GGGGTCGACGGGCTGATCGCAGCGGGCGCCGGGCGCCGGGCAGTTCCGGATCTGGTTCGGGTCGCCGTACCACGGGTTGGTGCCCAGCGGCACATACGGTTTGTTGTCCCGGCATTCCCGCGGCGTCGCCCTGCGCTTACCGGGCACGTCCGCGCAGGGGTAGTTGCGCGCACCACGGACGTCGTTGGCTTGGGTGTCCTGCGGGATCTTGCAATACGTTCCCGCCGGCAGCGGCGCGGTGCTGGTGTCGGCCGGTGAGCGCCACTGCGAGGCGGGCAGGAATCCAGTCAGACACGGCGGCGGATTGTTCAGCGACAAGTCGAAGCTCATCAGCACCGACCCCGGCGCCGACGCGACCAACGTCTGGGCCACCGAGCCGATCTCCGGCAGGAAGACCAGCAGCTGTTCGAGTCCCGCGTTGTAGCGCTTGAGCATGTCGGCGACGACTTCCAGATTCGCGATGGTCTGCGGGAGCGACTCGCGGACGTCGCTGAAAACGCTGTTGACCTGATCGGCTGTGGGGGCGCCGTGCGCCAGGATGCTCTGCACATGTGGGTCGTTGTCCGCGATCTGCGCGGTGAGGTCTTTGAGGTTGCGGGACCATTGGGCGATCGAATCGCCGGAGTCCACCTGACTGTCCAGAATCGGCGCCGCATTGGCGATGATGTCGTCGACGTCGGCAAGATTAGCCTCGAAGTCACCGACGATCGATTGGGTCGAGTCGACGAGCCGTTGCAGCGCCGGCCCCAAACCACCTACAGCCATTGATGTTTCGTCCAGCAGCGACGCAATCTTGTGCTTGGGCAGCGCCGCCAGACCGCGGTTTGCGGCGTCCAGCGCGGGGCCTATCTCGCTGGGCACCGTGCCCTTGGTGATGGTCTGGCCCGGCGCGAAGAACTTCCCGGGATCACCGGTGGAGACCAGGTCGACGTACTGCTCACCGATCGCCGACACCGAATGCACGTTGGCCGAGGCATCGATCGGGATCTTGTAGCGGTCGTCGATGCTCAGCGTCGCCCGGACGCCGTGTCGGGTCGGTTCGACCTTGGTGACCTTGCCGATCTGGATTCCGCGGTACGTCACGTTCGAGGTGCGGTACAGACCACCCGACGCCGGTAACTCGGCGACCAGACGATATTGGCCGATCCCGAGTTGGGCGGGAATGCGCAGGTAATACCAACCCAGGGCAACCAGCGCGACTAATGTCAAGGCGGCGAACACAATCAACTGAAGGCGGATGAAGCGGGTCAGCACTATTCGCCTCGCTCCACCGGCGCGTCGGCCGGGTTCGGCGTGTAACGAATATCGGGAATCATGGTCGACAGATCGCGGCCCCAGGACTGCTCGAGCGCACGCAACGCTCCGGAGAACCCCGTCCCGGTGAAGATCGCGTTGTCGACAGTGCTCAGCGTGAGATCCAGCGCACCGGAGACGTTGATGTAATCGCCGCGAACGATTTTCGGCACGCTGTCGATGTTGAACGGCGGCGACAGCAGCAACATCAGCGCGTCGACCAAATACGGCGCGGTACGCCCGAGTTGCTTGAGCGGTCGCTGCAGGTCGCCCAGATCCTGGTGCAGGTCGGCCCGGGCAGCGGTGAACGTCTGGTCGGTGACGTTGCTGATCCGGCCCACCGCTTCGACGGTGTCGGCGAACAACTTCCGTTGTTTGTCGAAATGCTCGACCAGCGGCGGGAATTCGGTCAGGGCTCGATCCAGGGTATCGGCACGTCGTGCGGCATAGCCCAGCAAGCGGTCGGTGGAATCGATGACGTGCCGAATGTCGTCACGCTGCTGATTCACCTGGCCAACGAACACGTCCAGCTTGCCCAGGAAGTCGCGGATCTGATTGGCCCGCCCGGCCAGGATCGTGTAGACCTCGTTCTGGATGACTTCGAGATTGGGGATACCCCCGCCGCGCAACACCATTGCCAGGGTTGCCAAGGTCTGCTCGGTCGAGGGATAGCTCGACGAGTTGTTCAACGAGATCGTCTCGCCCGCTTTCAGCAGCTCAGGCGACGGGTCCGGTGGCGCCGCCAACTCGATGTGCTGAGAGCCCAACAGGCTGGTTTGACCGATCTTCGCGGTGGCGTTGCGCGGTAGCCGCACGCCCTTGTCCAGGTCGACGGTCAGCGTGGCCACCCAGTTCTTCAGATCAATCGAGCGCACCGTACCGACGAACACGTCGGCCACCAGCACCCGGCTATTTCCGTTCAGCGCCATGGTGTTCGGCATCTGAACGTAGATCCGGTAGGCACCCGGACCGCTACCGGGCCCGCCAGGCAAGGGCACATTGGCGATGCCGCGCCAGCTCCCGCACGACGTCAGCATCAGCACCACGGTCATCACCGACAGCGCCTGCCACAGCGTGCGGCCGACCAGCCGCGCCGTCCTCGTCAACGCGCGCCCACTTCTGCGGGTGCCGGCGAAAGACCGGGCGGCGGCGGACCCGGTGACGGCAGCGGTTGCGGATACCACGGGGGTGGCAGCGGATTGTTCTCGTCGTAGGCATTCGGCGGTCCGGTCATGGTGTTACCGGCAGGCGGGGGCGGAATGTCCGGCCCACCCATCAACTCGGCCAGCGACGCCGCCGTGAGCAAGTTCCTGGTGGCAGGCTGCACCTGCACACCCTGCATACCGGGGGCCGCAATCCAGCCGGGCTCCGAATTGCGGTGCGACCACGGGGTATCCGGTGAAAAGATGCCGGGTACGGTGGTGTCTTTGAATCCCGGCGGCGGCTGTAGGCGCGGTTCGGAATAGGCCACGTTCTTCGGCAGTGTGTCCGCGGCACTGAACAGGTTGATCCCGTACGGAAAATAGTTGAACTTGATCGCGTCCAGGATCGGCGCCAAGTACTGCGCGCAGAGTTCCGCCGAATCTTGATAGCCGAGTCGACTGCCGGCCTGAATCACGCTGCAGATGAACTCCATGGGATTGGCGAAGTTGGTCAACGCCGCCACACCGCTGAGACTGCCGTGCGCCGGTTCGTAGATTGCCAAGATGTTCGCCGCCATGTTCGGCAGGATGTGCAACGCGGTCTCCAAGCCGTCCCGGGGTTCGGGTTGCATGATTGTGGTGGTGACCTCGCCCAAGTTGTTGACGTCGTGGGTCAGCGCGTCACGATTCTCGGTCAAGAACTTCTGCGCGGTGGACAACAGGCTGTCGGTGTCCCGAATGGCGTTGGCGGCCGCCTGATCCGAACCGACCAGGTTGTCGGACAGCTGTTCCAAATCTTTGTTCAGCGCGACGAACTGTCGGTCATCCTGATGCAGCGCGTTGACGAACATCGCCAGGCTTTTCAGGACTGCGAAAAAGTCGCCCCGCCCTTCACCGAGGGTGCCCAGCGCGTTGGACAGGCCGTTGAGCGTGGTGTTGATCTGTTGACCCTTGCCCTCCAGCCCGTCGGCGAACGCCTCGATGACTTCCCCGAATGGCCCCTTGAGCTGGTCCTTGCTCGGCCCGAGTTTGTCGATGATGTGAGTCACGCTGTTGCGCAGTTCATCCCACTCCACCGGCACTTGGGTCCGTTCGATGGGGATCACCGCGTTGTCGGCCAGCACCGGCCCGTCCTGGTAGGGCGGCTCCAGTTGGATGCTGCGCGAGGCGACCAGTGTCGGGTTGAGCACGACCGCGGACGCAGTGGCGGGCACCTTGTATTTGTTGCGGTAGTGCAATGTCACCTTCATCCGGTCGCCGGTGGGTTCGATCTTGTCGATCGCGCCGACCCGGATGCCCATGATCTGGACCTTGTCCCCGGTATAGAGGGCGTTGACCGCCGGGAAGTAGGCGACCACAGTGTTGTTGGTCAATCTGTCGTACAACCGCCACCCGACCGCGCCGGCGACCAACCCCACCGCCACCACGAGCGAAACCACGACCAGCGCGGTCCTCGACACTTGCGGCAGCCGCAGCTTGCGGACGTCGAAAATGGTGCTCACGGCCGTTACCCTCCGTCCCCGCCGGGTGTGACGAACGGCGCCGGCAGCTGCGGCCCGGGCCCCGGCGGCGGTACCGGCGCCGGCGGAACCGCGGGCGGTGGCGGCGGCAGACCGGGTGGCAGCAAGCTGTCGCGTCGCGCCCCCGGCGGCGCGTTCGGCGGCAGCGGCACCGGAGTTCCCGGCGCGTCCGGCGCCGGGGCGCCCGGCAGACCGGCATCCGGTACGCCAGGTGCCGGCGGCGGGCCGTGCGGGTTGGGCGGCGATGACAGCACGTCGGGCAGGGCGGGATACGGGCCGAACGGGCCCTGGCCCTGGCCGATTCCGGCGCACGGCATCGGGTTGCCCGGTCGCGGCGACATCTCCGCCGCTGGCGCATACGAGCACGGCGATCCCGGCGCCACGGCCGGCCCAGGATGATCCGGCGTGCCTTCGAGCACGCTGGGTGCCGGCGGTGGCGCGCCATTGGCAAAGCGGGTGCCGTTCGGATCCGGATACCGGAAGGCGGGCAATCCCGCACTGCGCCAGAAGTTTTCCGGATCGATGCCGCGCTTCTTGAATGCGGCATCGACCCACGGCTGCAGGATCTGGTACGGCAGCAGGTTGCCGATCATGACCTTGAAGTAGGGCCCGGATCCGACCGCCTCGCTGAGTGCGGCAGTGTAGTTGCGCAGTGTATTCAGCACGGAGGCAAGGTCGTTCTTGTGTGTGGTCAACACATCGGTGACACCACGCAACTGTTCGAGCAGGTGATGCAGGTTCGGGTTGTCGTTGATCAACCCCTGCACCTGGGTGGAGAACGCCGAGACGTTGGCCAGCAGTGCGGCGATGGCCTTGCCACGTTCGTTGAACGCCGCGAGCAGCGTCTGGGTGTTCCGCAGCAGCGCGTTGATCTGCTTACTTCGGTCACCGAGCACACCCGCCACTTTCCGCGCCTCGGCCAGCAGGCGTTTGAGGTCGTCGTCACGTTTGCCTATGACGTCGGAGAACTTGGCTACGCCGTCGAGTGCGGCGCTCAGATGCGGATAGGTCTGATTGATGGTGCGGGACAGCACATTCAGCGACTCCTTGACAGTGTCGATGTTCCATCCGGCAGCAGCCTTGGTGACGTCGAAGAATGCGTCGGACACCTGGTACGGGGTGGTGCGTTGACCCAGCGGCAGCACGTCGTTGGGCCTCAGCCGTTAGGCGCCGCGCGACTCGATCTCGAGTACCTTCTTGCCCAGCAGCGTGTCGGTGCGGATGGCCACCCGGCTCTCGGTGCCGATGGTGTGCGTGCCGGTGGTGAACTTCATCAGGATGTGATCGCCGTCGATCGACATGTCCTGCACGGTGCCGACATCCAGGCCGACAATGCGCACCTTGTCACCCTTGCTGACGCCGCCGGAGTCGGTGAACTGAGCGTAATAACTCGCCGTTGCGAACAGCACCGGCAGGCTGCTGAAGCTCTGTCCCACAACGACAACCAGCACCACGATGGCGATCGCCAGTGCTCCGACTCGCACCCGGTTGGCGGGCTGAAGTGTTCTCATTGCAGTGTGCACCTACCCGAGGGCTGGGTCAGGAGTTTGACCGAGCGGACAGGTCCACCGGGCTGCAACCCGTTGACTTTCAGCGACAGATCGCAGAAGTAGAAATTGAAGAAATCACCGTAGATCCCGCTGGCACGGCCGATGATATTGAACGCGGCGGGCACCTTGCCGACCAAATCGCCGACCCGGTCGCGTTGATCGTTGAGCGCGCCGGCCAGCGTATCCAAGCGGGTGACCGTGCTGCGCACCAGCGCGCGGTTATCCGAGAGCAGGTCGGCGATGGTGCCTGCCGCGCTACTGATGTGGGCGGTTCCATCGGCCAAGGGGGCGGCGC
>NZ_JBYCLA010000601.1:0-4350 GCF_057473665.1 Mycobacterium sp. TH-M25 | reverse complement strand
CATCTTGGCCTCCGGCGTCATCCCGCAGATCTCGCTGATCATGGGCGCCGCGGCCGGCGGTCACGTCTACTCCCCCGCGCTGACCGACTTCATCGTGATGGTCGACCAGACCAGCCAGATGTTCATCACCGGACCGGACGTGATCAAGACCGTCACCGGCGAAGACGTCACGATGGAGGAACTGGGCGGCGCCCACACCCACATGGCCCGCTCCGGCACCGCGCACTACGTCGCCTCCGGCGAGCAGGACGCCTTCGACTACGTCCGCGACCTGCTCAGCTACCTGCCGCCCAACAACTTCACCGACCCGCCGCACTACCCGGTGCCGGTCCCCGAGGGCGCCATTGAAGAGCACCTCAACGAGGAAGATCTCGAGCTGGACACGCTGATCCCCGATTCGGCCAACCAGCCCTACGATATGCACGAAGTGATCACCCGCATCCTCGACGATGACGAGTTTCTCGAGGTGCAGGCCGGTTACGCGCAGAACATCGTGGTCGGCTTCGGCCGCATCGAGGGCCGGCCGGTCGGGATCGTGGCCAATCAGCCCACCCAGTTCGCAGGCTGCCTGGACATCAACGCCTCGGAGAAAGCCGCCCGCTTCGTGCGGACCTGCGACTGCTTCAACATCCCGATCGTGATGCTCGTCGACGTGCCGGGCTTCCTGCCGGGCACCGGCCAGGAATACAACGGCATCATCCGGCGCGGCGCCAAGCTGCTGTACGCCTACGGCGAGGCCACCGTCCCCAAGATCACCGTCATCACCCGCAAGGCCTACGGCGGCGCCTACTGTGTCATGGGCTCCAAGGACATGGGCTGCGACGTCAACATCGCCTGGCCGACCGCGCAGATCGCGGTCATGGGCGCCTCCGGTGCGGTCGGGTTCGTCTACCGCCAGCAGCTCAAGGAGGCCGCCAAGGAGGGCAAGGACGTCGACGCGCTGCGGCTGCAGCTGCAGCAGGAGTACGAGGACACGCTGGTCAACCCCTACATCGCCGCCGAGCGAGGTTATGTCGACGCGGTCATTCCGCCGTCACACACCCGCGGCTACATCGGTACCGCCCTGCGGCTGCTGGAGCGCAAGATCGCCCAGGTGCCACCGAAGAAGCATGGGAACATTCCGCTGTGAGCGGCGACGAGAACACCGTGAGGCGAACGAGCGGAGCGAACGCAATGCGCGACGGGAGTGAGGCGAACAATTGAGTCCAGTGTCCGACGACAACGCGACGCCGGTGGCCGACCAGCCGCACATCCAGGTGCTCAAGGGCAAACCGACCGACGACGAGGTAGCCGCGCTGATCACCGTGCTGGCCGGGGTCTCTGGTGGCGGCGACGGTCAGGGCGAGCCGGAGTTCTCCCGGTGGGGTCTGCCCGTCGACAAGCTTCGGTACGCGGTGCACAGCTGGCAACGACTGACGCTGGTGCAGCGGACCCACATGCGGGGGCGATGACCAGGACCGCCGATGACGATGCCGGCGCAGCCGGGATCGAGAAGCGGCGATGACAAGATTCGTCCTGGGGTCGGCCTCTGAGGGTCGGCGGCGGGTGCTGCGGCAGGCCGGTGTCGACCCGGCGGTCGTGGTGTCGGGTGTCGACGAAGACGCGATCATCGCCGCACTGGGCCCCGACGCCGTCCCAGCTGCGGTGGTTGGCCGCCTCGCCGAGGCCAAGGCCGCGCACGTTGTCACCTTGATCGATCCCGCCGATGCCGCGGATTGTGTTGTCATTGGCTGTGATTCGATGCTCTACATCGACGGTCGGCTGGTCGGCAAACCTGCGTCGATCGATGCGGCCAGACGCGAGTGGCGGTCGATGGGCGGCCGGTCAGGTCAGCTGCACACCGGGCACTGCCTGGTGCGGCTGATAGACGGCCTGACCACACAAGCATCCGAATCTTTCTTCACGACAGTGTATTTCGCCTCGCCCACGCCCGCAGACCTGGACGCCTACCTGGCCAGCGGCGAATCAATGGACGTGGCAGGGGCTTTCACCCTGGACGGGCTGGGCGGCTGGTTTGTCGACGGAATAGCTGGCGACCCCTCCAACGTCATCGGACTGAGCCTGCCGCACACCCGGGCGCTGCTGGCGCGGGTCGGCGTGTCGATCGCCGACCTGTGGGCGGCCAATCCCGTCACGTCGTGAGTTGTCGCCATGTCAACGCGGCACCGCCCAGGGCTAACCAGCAGGTAGGCTCGCGGTGTGCCGCTATCAGCAGACCCCAACCCCGCGCTGGGCGCCTACGCGCACCCGGAACGGCTGGTAACCGCCGACTGGCTGGCCGGCAACCTGGGCCGGCCCGGACTCGCCATCGTCGAGTCCGATGAGGACGTGCTGCTCTACGACGTCGGCCACATCCCCGGCGCGGTCAAGATCGACTGGCACACCGACCTCAACGACCCGCGGGTGCGCGACTACATCGATGGCAAGCAGTTCGCGGAATTGATGGAGCGCAAAGGCATTTCGCGCGACGACACCGTGGTGATCTACGGCGACAAGAGCAACTGGTGGGCCGCATACGCACTGTGGGTCTTCACCCTGTTCGGCCACCCGGACGTCCGGCTGCTCAACGGCGGCCGCGACCTGTGGATCCGCGACGGGCGCGACACCACGCTGGACGTTCCGAACCGGCCGTCGTCGGGCTACCCCGTCGTGCAACGCAACGACGCCCCGATCCGCGCGTTCAAGGACGATGTGCTGGCCGCTCTGGGCACCGGGCCGCTGATCGACGTACGCTCTCCGGACGAATACACCGGCAAGCGCACCCACATGCCGGATTACCCCGAGGAGGGAGCGTTGCGCGCGGGTCACATCCCCTCGGCGCGGTCGATCCCGTGGGGCCAGGCCGCCGACGACAGTGGCCGCTTCCGCAGCCGCGAGGAATTGGAACGGCTCTACGATTTTCTGGAGCCGGACGACAAGACGATCGTCTACTGCCGCATCGGAGAGCGATCCAGCCATACCTGGTTCGTACTGACCTACCTGCTGGGAATCCCGGACGTCCGCAACTACGACGGCTCGTGGACCGAATGGGGTAACGCCGTGCGCGTGCCGATCGTCGCCGGCGAGCACCCCGGCCCGGTCCCGGTCCCGGTCCGATGACCATGCCCACGCCACTGGCCGAGGTGGTCTCCGAATTCGCCGAAGTTCAAGGCCAAGACAAGCTCAAGCTGCTCCTGGAGTTCGCCGACGAGTTGCCGGCGCTACCCGCCGACCTCGAGGAAGCGGCGATGGAGCCGGTGACCGAGTGCCAATCGCCGCTGTTTTTACGCGTCGACGCCGACGATCCGGGCAGAGTTCGGCTGTACTTCAGCGCGCCCGCTGAAGCTCCCACCACGCGCGGCTTTGCGTCGATCCTGGCCGCCGGACTCGACAAGCAGTCCGCCGCGGACATCCTGGCAGTCCCGGCGGACTTCTACACCGATCTTGGCCTGGCCGAGTTGATCAGCCCACTTCGCCTGCGCGGGATGGCGGGGATGCTGGCCCGAATCAAGCGCCGACTGGATGAAGCGGCGGAGAAGTAGACACCGGTTCTTGTCGCTCACGGCGCGCCGCTTAAGCTTCCCCCGGACCGACTTGTAAGAATTTCTCTTAGACAACACGAAGACGTGCTCATCAGGAGGCGAAGTGCCCAGTCACGCCAGCTCGACGATCTCGAAGGTTCTTGTCGCCAACCGCGGTGAGATCGCGGTGCGGGTGATCCGCGCAGCCAAGGACGCGGGACTGCCCAGCGTGGCGGTGTACGCCGAGCCCGACGCCGACGCCCCGCACGTGAAGCTGGCCGACGAGGCGTTCGCGCTGGGTGGTCAGACCTCGGCAGAGTCCTACCTCGACTTCGGCAAGCTCCTGGAGGCAGCCGAGAAGTCCGGCGCCAATGCGATTCACCCCGGCTACGGCTTCTTGTCGGAGAACGCCGACTTCGCCCAGGCCGTGCTCGACGCCGGTCTGATCTGGATCGGGCCCAGCCCGCAGTCGATTCGCGACCTCGGTGACAAGGTCACCGCGCGCCACATCGCCGCCAAAGCACAGGCGCCGCTGGTACCCGGCACCCCGGACCCGGTCAAGAACGCCGACGAGGTCGTGGCGTTCGCCAAGGAATACGGCGTCCCGGTCGCGATCAAGGCGGCCTTCGGCGGTGGCGGCCGCGGCATGAAGGTGGCCCGCACCATCGAGGAGATCCCGGAGCTGTTCGAGTCGGCCACCCGCGAGGCCGTCGCCGCGTTCGGCCGCGGCGAGTGCTTCGTCGAGCGCTACCTGGACAAGCCGCGCCACGTCGAGGCGCAGGTGATCGCCGACCAGCACGGCAACGTGATCGTCGCCGGCACCCGCGACTGCTCGCTGCAGCGCCGCTTC
>NZ_JBYCLA010000600.1:0-4825 GCF_057473665.1 Mycobacterium sp. TH-M25 | reverse complement strand
GTCGAGTCGGTCGGCATGCACGTCGACCGCGCCGACACCGCCGACGCGCATCTGCGCCGCGCAACGCTCTGGCAGCGCCACCGGCGCGGGCCGGCCGCGGCCATCGAGCGCGCCTGCGGCGCCGACATCGTGCGGGGCTCGCTGCGGCTGTGGGCCAGGGCCGGAGGAGTGGTGTGAGCGGCAAGAAGGGTGCCCACCCCAGCGACCCCGTTGCCGAGGTGGACGCGATGGTGGCCGAGATCGGGCCCGAGCTCGCCACGCCGGCCCTCGAGCGCCTCGACGTCGTGCTGGTGACCGGGCCGTGGCTGGCCGGGGTGACCGGCGTGGTCGCCGCGCTGAGCGAGCGGCTGCCCGAGCAGAAGTTCGTGGAATCCACGGAGCTGCAGGCCGGCGAAGCCCCGACGGCGGTGGTGTTCGTCGTCTCGGCCGCGGCGTTGCTGACCGAATCCGACTGCGTGCTGCTCGATACGGCGACCGCGCAGACCGACCTGGTGATCGGCGCGGTGTCCAAGATCGACGTGCACCAGAACTGGGAAGAAATGCTGGCCGGCAACCGCGAGGTGCTGGCATCGCACGCGCCGCGCTACGCGGACGTGGGATGGGTCGGGGTCGCGGCCGCGCCCGAGGACGGTGAGCCGCGCATCGACGACCTCGCCGCGGCGGTGTCCCACCACCTGGCCGACGTTCAGCTGGCTCGACGAAACAGGTTGCGCGCCTGGCAATTTCGGCTGCAGACTACCGCCGACCGGTACGACCGCGACGCGGACGGGGCCGGGCGACGCGCTCGGGTGCAGACGTTGCGCGAACAGCGCAGCGAGATCCTGCGGCAGCGCCGGGCGTCCAAGTCCGAGCGGACGATCGCGCTACGCAGCCAGACCCAGCAGGCCCGCACGCAGCTGTCCTACTTCGCCCGCAATCGCTGCGCCTCGGTGCGATCGGAGCTGCAGGAGGACGCCGCGAGCCGGGGTCGGGGCGCGCTGGCGGAGTTCGAGGCCGAGGCAAAAGCCCGCCTCGCCGAAGTCATCACCGAAGTCGACGATGGCACCACCACGCATCTGGCCGAGATGGCGCAGAGCCTGGGGTTGTCGGTCCATCCGCCCCCGTCGGCCCCGCTGCCGGAAGTCGACCTTTCGCCGCCACCGCTGAAGTCGCGCGTGCTGGAGAGTCGGCTGATGATGCTGCTGGGCGCCGGCTTCGGCTTGGGTGTGGCGCTGACCCTGAGCCGGTTGCTGGCCGACCTTTCGCCCGGGCTCACGATCGCCGGTGCTGTCGCGTGCGCGGCGCTCGGGCTCGCGCTCACGGTCTGGGTGGTCGGGATCCGCGGCCTGCTTCGCGACCGGGCTTTGCTCGACCGGTGGGCCGGCGAAGCCGCCGCGCTGGCTCAATCCGCGGCGGAGCAACTCGTGGCGACGCGGGTGCTGGCCGCCGAGTCGTCGCTGACCGCCGCTCTCAGCGAGCATGACGAGGGCGAGAGTACCCGGGTGGCCGAGCAGGTCAGTGCCATCGACACCGAGCTGCGCGAGCACTCCGTCGTCGCAGCGCGGGCCGCGGCACTGCGCGGCAAGGAGATGCCGACGCTGCGGGCGGCGCTCGAGGCGGTGCGGAGCGAACTCGGCGAGCCCGAGCCCCCAGAAGCCGACCCGGAAGCCGACTCGGAGACCGAGTACGACGGCGACGATGCCCAGATTGGCGAAAGCCCGCAGGCCGGCACCGCCGATACCGTGATCTGAATCATTCCTGTGAGTGAGCCGATATGCGCCCGGCTTTTTCTGGGTATTCAGTTCGCGATAACCTGTGTGCAGGCCGCCACACATTAGCCGCGCACTACGCAAAAGCGACTGCAGGAGATTTAGATGACTTCAGCGACCATTCCCGGTCTGGATACTGCCCCGACGAACCATCAGGGCCTGCTGTCCTGGGTTGAGGAGGTCGCCGAGCTGACCCAGCCGGACCGCGTGGTCTTCGCGGACGGCTCCGACGAGGAGTACCAGCGGCTGGCCGACCAACTCGTCGAGGCGGGCACCTTCACCAAACTCAACGAGAAGAAGCACCAGAACTCCTACCTGGCGCTGTCGGACCCGTCCGACGTCGCGCGGGTCGAGTCGCGGACGTTCATCTGCTCGGAGCGCGAGGCCGACGCCGGCCCGACCAACAACTGGAAGCCGCCGGCCGAGATGCGGGCCACCATGACCGAGCTGTACCGCGGCTGTATGCGCGGACGCACGATGTGGGTCGTTCCGTTCTGCATGGGCCCACTCGGCGCCGAGGACCCCAAGCTCGGCGTGGAGATCACCGACTCCGAATACGTCGTCGCCTCGATGAAGGTAATGACCCGAATGGGCAAGGCTGCGCTGGACAAGCTGGGCGACGACGGTTTTTTCGTCAAGGCATTGCACTCGATCGGCGCTCCGCTGGAGCCCGGACAAAAAGACGTGCCGTGGCCCTGCAACGACACCAAGTACATCACGCAGTTTCCGGAGACCCGGGAAATCTGGAGCTTCGGATCCGGCTACGGCGGAAACGCGTTGCTGGGCAAGAAGTGCTATTCGCTGCGGATCGCGTCGGCGATGGCCCGCGACGAGGGCTGGCTGGCCGAGCACATGCTGATCCTCAAGCTGATTTCCCCGGAAAACAAGGCGTATTACTTCGCCGCCGCGTTCCCGTCGGCCTGCGGCAAGACCAACCTCGCGATGCTGCAGCCCACCATCCCGGGCTGGCGGGCCGAGACCCTTGGTGACGACATCGCCTGGATGCGGTTCGGCAAGGACGGCCGCCTCTACGCGGTCAACCCCGAGTTCGGTTTTTTCGGGGTCGCGCCGGGCACCAACTGGAAGTCCAACCCCAACGCCATGAGGACCATCGAGGGCGGTAACACCGTCTTCACCAACGTCGCGCTGACCGATGACGGTGACGTGTGGTGGGAGGGTCTGGAGGGCGAGCCGGATCACCTGATCGACTGGAAGGGCAACCAGTGGTACGCCCGCGAGACGGAAACCACCGCTGCTCATCCGAACTCGCGCTACTGCACCCCGATGTCGCAGTGCCCGATCCTGGCGCCGGAGTGGGACGACCCGCAGGGCGTGCCGATCTCGGGCATCCTGTTCGGCGCCCGCCGCAAGACCACGGTGCCGCTGGTGACCGAGGCCCGCGACTGGCAGCACGGTGTGTTCATGGGCGCCACCATGGGTAGCGAGCAGACCGCTGCGGCCGAGGGCAAGGTCGGTGTCGTCCGCCGCGACCCGATGGCCATGCTGCCGTTCCTGGGCTACCACGTCGCCGACTACTTCCAGCACTGGATCGACCTCGGTAAGAACTCCGATGAGTCGAAGCTGCCGAAGGTGTTCTTCGTCAATTGGTTCCGCCGCGGCGACAAGGGAGAGTTCCTGTGGCCGGGCTTCGGTGAGAACAGCCGGGTGCTGAAGTGGATCGTCGAGCGTATCGAGCACCAGGCCGGCGGCCGGGAGACGCCGATCGGCGTGGTCCCCGCCACGGCTGACCTCGACCTGAGCGGACTGGACGTCAACCCCGCCGATGTCGAGAAGGCGCTGGCGGTCCACGCCGACGAGTGGCGCCAGGAATTGCCGCTGATCGAGGAGTGGTTCGAGTTCGTCGGCGACAAACTGCCGACCGGCGTCCGGGACGAGTTCGCAGCGCTCAAGCAGCGCCTCACCGAGTCCGACTAGGCTGCCGCCGCTGCGCTAGCAGGGTTGCCGCATCCGAGATATCGACCAGCCTAACTCTCAGATGCGGCCCTGCTGAGCAGCAAATTTCACCAGCATCCCCGATCGATTCGGTAGCCAGGCTATGTTGCTGGATGGATGGTGGGCGGGTAGCTTGGCGGCGTGACAACAACCGCGGGGGCTGTAACGGCGTCTGCGGTCCGGCCGCGGACTGTGTTCCGTTCGCTGACGATCGTCGGCACGGGCATCGCCCCCGCCCTGGTGCTGCGCGTTCGCGGCCTGCAACTCGATCCCGTCCTCGGCCTGATCGTCTACGGGGCCGCGGTGATAGGTGCCAGCTTCGTGCTGGCATGGGCCGCCGAAGCGGCACAGGTCGATGTTTCCGGCGGCTTGGCTGTCGCTGTGCTGGCCGTGATCGCGGTGCTTCCCGAGTACGCCGTCGACCTTTACTACGCCTACACCGCAGGCCACGTGCCCGCGTACACCCAGTATGCGGTCGCGAACATGACCGGGTCGAACCGGCTGCTGATGGGTCTCGGGTGGCCGGTGGTCGTCTTGGTCAGCGTGCTGGTGGCCCGCCGAGCTTCCGGGCGCACGCCCGACGGGCTGCGGCTGGAGACCAGTAACCGGGTGGAAATCGGCTTTTTGATGTTCGCCGGCGTGGCGGCGTTCGTCATTCCCGCCGCCGGCCGCATCCACATCGCGTTCGGGGTGGCGCTGCTGGCCTGGTTCGGTTTCTACCTGTACAAGCTGAGCCGTGGCGATGTCGAGGAACCCGAGCTCATCGGCACCGCCGCGGCGCTGGGCGCACTGTCGGATCGAGTACGCCGCCTGACGGTGGCAGCGCTGTTCCTGTTGGCGGCGGCTGTCATTGTGACATGTGCGAAACCGTTCGCCGACAACCTGATCGGCACCGGAACCAAGCTGGGCATCGACCGCTTCCTGCTGGTGCAGTGGCTGGCCCCGCTCGCGTCAGAGGCGCCGGAGTTCATCATCGCGACGATCTTCGCCTCGCGCGGCAAAGGTGACGTGGCGATCGCGACGCTGATCTCGGCGAAGGTCTACCAGTGGACGGTGCTGGTCGGCTCGCTGCCGGCGGCGTACATGCTGGGCGGCGGCGGCGCCGCACTGCATCTCGACAATCG
>NZ_JBYCLA010000599.1:0-6760 GCF_057473665.1 Mycobacterium sp. TH-M25 | reverse complement strand
AAGAGATCGATCTGCTGAGCCTGTTCAAGGACGTCTGCAGCGACTACATCCACGTGTGTACCGTGCCGCAGCAGCTGCCCAATCTCATCGACCGGGCGATCCGCACAGCGCTTTCCGAGGGAGCGCCCACCGGCATCATCGTGCCGTCCGACGTTTTCGAACTGGACTACCAGCCGCCGCGCCACGCTTTCAAGCATGTGCCATCGAGTCTGGGGCTGAGTCAGGCACGTACCGTCCCCGATGACGACGCGTTGGTACGTACGGCCGAATTGCTCAACAGTGGAACGAAAGTCGCGATGCTGGTGGGCCAGGGCGCACGGGGCTGCGTGGCCGAGCTCACCGAGGTGGCAGATCTGCTCGGGGCGGGGGTGGCCAAGGCACTGCTGGGCAAGGACGTGTTGGCAGACGACTTACCCTGGGTCACCGGGTCGATCGGACTGTTGGGTACCACGGCCAGTTGGAAGCTGATGCGGGGCTGCGACACCCTGCTCACTGTCGGCTCGAACTTCCCCTACACCCAGTTCCTTCCCGATCTCGACGCTGCCCGTGCGGTGCAAATCGATCGATCCGGCAAGTGGATCGGCATGCGCTACCCCTACGAGATCAATCTGGTTGGCGATGCGAATGCGACATTGCGAGCGCTCATTCCGCTGCTGCAGCGCAAATCTGATCGGTCCTGGCGCGACAAAATCGAAGGTGCTGTCGACGATTGGTGGACCACCGTTCAACGAACCGCGATGACCGACGCCGATCCGCTGAATCCCATGCGGTTGTTCTGGGAACTGTCGCAGCGGCTGCCCGGTAATGCCATCGTCACCGCAGACTCGGGGTCCTCGGCGAACTGGTACGCCAGGTATCTCAAATTCACCGAGGGGGTGCGCGGTTCGCTGTCGGGCACCCTGGCCACCATGGGACCGGCGGTTCCGTATGCCATCGGCGCCAAATGGGCTCAGCCCGACCGGCTGGCGATTGCGTTCGTCGGTGACGGCGCGATGCAGATGAACGGAATGGCCGAACTGATCACCATCGGGAAGTACTGGGAACAGTGGGCCGATCCCCGGCTCATCGTTGCGGTATTGCACAACAATGACCTGAACCAGGTGACGTGGGAGATGCGGGCAATGGAGAACTCGCCGAAGTTCGAAGAGTCCCAGGTACTTCCGGACGTGGACTACGCAGCGTTCGCGCGCAGCATCGGGCTCATCGGCGAAAACCTGAGCAGCGCAGACCAACTCGGCGACGCCTGGGACCGCGCACTGACGGCTGACCGGCCGACTGTGCTGGACGTGGTCTGCGATCCTGACGTTCCGCCCATTCCTCCGCACGCCACGTTCGAGCAGGCGAAGTCGCTGGCGTATGCGGTGCTCGGTCGCGACGAGGATGCCGCCGGCTTCATCAGGCAAGGGGTTAAACAGAAAGTGCAGCAATACTTTCCTCGTGAAAAGAAGACGACATGATTCGTGTCGGCAGTGTCGCACTTTCGGCGGTTCTCGCTATGATTCTGGTCTATCTCGTCCTGACCGGATCGCACGGCTACACCATCCCGGCGATCGTAGTGGCCGCTATCGCCGCGCTCGGCGTCTACGATCTGCTGCAGCGCAGGCACTCGGTACTGCGGAACTACCCGGTCCTCGGACATATGCGCTTCCTGCTGGAAGCGATCCGCCCGGAGATCCAGCAGTACTTCATTGAGCGAAACGTCGATGGGCGACCGTTCGATCGGGATGTCAGGTCGCTGATCTACCAGCGAGCCAAGGGTACTGCGGCCGAGACCTCCTACGGCACAGAGCGCGACATCGACTATGCCGGCTATGAGTATCTGTTGCATTCGGTAGCACCGGTCGAGCCCGCCCCGGAGCCGTTTCGAGTGCGCATCGGTGGCCCTGACTGCACACAGCCCTACGACATCGCTCTGCTGAACATCTCGTCGATGAGCTTCGGCTCGCTTTCCGGGAATGCTTTGCGCGCGCTGAACAACGGCGCGCGCAAAGGCCACTTCGCCCACGACACCGGCGAAGGCGGTTTGACCCCTTACCATCTCGGTGGCGCCGACCTGATTTGGGAGATCGGGTCAGGTTACTTCGGCGCTCGGAACAAAGACGGTTCCTTCGACCCGAAGCAGTTCGCCGATAAGGCCAAGCACGACGCAGTGAAGGCCATCTCGATCAAGCTCAGCCAAGGCGCGAAGCCAGGATTCGGCGGTGTGCTCCCGGGCGCGAAAGTCAGCAAGGAAATCGCCGCATACCGCGGCGTACCGGTCGGCGAGAAGTGTGTCAGTCCCGCCGCGCACTCTGCGTTCAGCACGCCGCGCGAACTAATGGCTTTCGTGGCGCGACTTCGCGAGTTGACCGGGGGAAAACCGATAGGGATCAAGCTGTGTGTGGGCTCGCGGGTGGACGTGCTGGCGATGTGCAAAGCAATGCTCGCCGAAGGGGTGGCCCCCGACTTCATCACCGTCGACGGCGCGGAAGGCGGCACCGCCGCCGCGCCGTTGGAATATGAAGATCACGCTGGCCTTCCGCTCACCGACGGGCTGATCATCATGCACAACGCCTTGGTGGGTACGGGCCTTCGGGACCGCATCCGCATTGGTGCCAGCGGCAAGGTCGCCACCGGAAACGACGTCGTCAAGCGCCTTATCCAGGGTGCGGACTACACCAACTCCGCCCGGGCGATGATGATGGCGACCGGCTGCATCCAATCGCAGCGTTGCCACACCAACCGCTGCCCGGTCGGCGTCGCCACCCAGGATCCACGCCGGGGCCGCGCACTCGACGTCGCCGACAAGAGCGAACGGGTGTATCGGTACCAGCGCGCCACCGTCAATCAGGCGATGCGCATGATGGCGTCGATGGGCGTTTCGCACCCGTCGATGCTCAACCCACACATGCTGCGCAAACGGGTATCGCCGTCCGAGCAGATGTCCTACGCCGAACTCTACGACTGGCTCACTCCCGCAGAACTTCTCGAGTACGCGCCGGCGCGATGGCGAGCGGACTGGGAACACGCTGACCCGGACTCGTTCGCGCCGCTAGGCGTCCAGCCACGCAAGGAGATTGCGTTGCATTGACCCACGCCGAGGGCGCTGAACGTCTGCATGCCCTCCTCGTGGTCGAGTGGCCGTCCGGGAGCGCGCAGACCTTGATCGGGAAGCATGCCAGCATCGGTGCCAGCGCACTAGTTGCGGCGGTAGCCCCGACGGGGGAGGGGCACCCAATGTGCCCGGCTTCGAGCGAATTGAGGTCGGCGGGCACAAGAATTCGCTCGAAGGCGGGCATAGCGGACACCGGCAACTCCCTGGTGCTGGTGAGGCTGGCGTTACCGCGCCGAGCCGCGGATTCGGTATGGCGCCTAGCCGGCGACCGCGTTGACCAACGCATCGGGCTGGTCCATCGACACGAAGGTCCGCGAGCGCGACACCTCGATCAGCGTGGCGTTGCTGAAAACACCGGCGAGTCGCCGGCCCAGGCTGGGCTTGAACACCACGTCGCCCTGGCCCCACACCAGCGTGACCGGCTTGCCGAACCGCGTCAGCCGGTTCGCCACGTCGGTGAGATCGGCAGTGGCGATATCGCACAGCAGCGCGGCCAGGTCGCGGCGGATGCGAGGGTCGTTGAGGCTGGGCTTGATCCACTCGAAGGTCACCCGTTTGTCGGGCCGGGTGATCAGCAGGCCGAACGCCCAGTTGCGCAGCGCGCTCAGCCGCATCGGCTCCATCATCGCCTTGATGGTGATCGGGCCGCGCAGTAGAGCGAACACCGCACTGAAGGGGAACGGCGGGCACTGGTCGAAGGCGTCGCAGTTGGTCAACACCAGCCGGCCTATCCGGTCCGGGTACGCGTCGACCACCAGCTGGCAGATCCCGCCGCCGGTGTTGCTACCGACCAGCGTTACGTCATACAGGTCGAGGGCGTCGATCGCGTCGTTGACGATCCGGGCAACCCCTTCCAGCGACAACGCCGCGGTGTCGCAAACCGGAATCGTGTGTGAGCCCAGCGGCAGGGTCGGCACGATGCAGCGGTAGCCAAGACGGCCCAGCCTTTCGGCGACCTCGCGCCAGATTTCGCCGTCGACCAGAACGCCGTGGACGAAGAACACCGATGGATGGGCCGAATCCTGCGGTCCGAATTCCCGATACTCGATGGTTGCCTGCTTCAGTGCCAGCTGTGTCATCGGGCGCAGTCAACCCGCAAACCCGCTGCCAGCTCGACGCCGCGGACTGCCAAATACTGCCGATACCGCGACGTCGCGTAGGTTCGTCGTCGTGATCAACCTGGCTTATGACGACAAGGGGACAGGGGAGCCCGTCCTTTTCATCGCCGGCCGCGGCGGACTGGGACGTACCTGGCACCTGCATCAGGTGCCGGCGTTTGTGAACGCCGGCTACCGAGTTATCACGTTCGACAACCGCGGGGTCGGTGCGACCGCGAGCGCCGACCAGTTCACCACCGAGAGCATGGTCGCCGACACCGCGGCGCTGATCGAGCAGCTCGGCATCGGGCCGGTGCGCATCGTGGCGGTGTCAATGGGCTCCTTCATCGCCCAGGAGTTGATGCTGGCCCGGCCCGAGCTGGTGAGTCAGGCGGCGCTGATGGCCACCCGCGGCCGGCTGGACAAGGCGCGCGACTTCTTCCGCGCTGCCGAGGACGAGCTGGCCGCGTCCGGCGTGCAGATCCCGACCTCCTACGACGCGAAGATTCGGCTGCTGGAGAGCTTCTCGCCCAAGACGCTAAGCAACGACGAGGCCGTGGCCGAGTGGATCAGCATGTTCACCATCTGGCCGGTCAAAATCACGCCCGGCATCATCCGGCAGGGCTGGATCTCGCCGCAGGGCAACCACCTGCCCTCCTACGGCGGTATTCACACGCCGACGCTGGTGCTCGGTTTCGCCGACGACGTCGTGACCCCTCCGCACCTGGGCAAAGAGGTCGCCAACGCTATCCCCGGCGCCAAATACCAGCTGATTGCCGACACCGGGCATCTCGGCTTCCTGGAACGGCCCGAGGTGGTCAACGCCGCGGTGCTGAAGTTCTTCGCCAGCATGGGGTTTTAACGCGCCGAGTGTGCGGTTCAGGCGCGTAGATTCCTCGTTTTCGCCGCCCCAAGCTGCACGCTCGGCGAACCTCTAGGCTGAACTGGTGAATCCCTCGACGGCACAGGCTCGCATTGTCGTCGACGAACTGGTCCGCGGCGGCGTCCGCGACGTGGTGTTGTGCCCGGGCTCGCGCAACGCCCCGCTGGCGTTTGCGCTGCAGGACGCCGACCGCGAGGGTCGGGTGCGGCTGCACGTCCGCATCGACGAACGGACCGCCGGATTCCTGGCCGTCGGACTGGCGATCGCCGCGGGCGCGCCGGTCTGCATCGCGATGACCTCGGGCACCGCGGTGGCCAACCTCGGCCCGGCCGTGGTCGAGGCCAACTACGCGCGGGTGCCGCTGATCGTGCTGTCGGCCAACCGGCCCTACGAAATGCTCGGCACCGGTGCCAACCAGACCATGGAGCAGCTGGGCTACTTCGGCACCCAGGTCCGCGCCACCATCAGCCTCGGGCTGGCCGAAGACGCGCCGGAGAAAATGGACGCGTTCAACGCGACCTGGCGATCGGCCCCCTGCCGCGTGCTGGTGGCCGCGACCGGAGCGCGCAGCGCCAACGCCGGGCCGGTGCACTTCGACATTCCGCTGCGCGAGCCGCTGGTGCCCGACCTCGAGCCTGGACCCATTCCGCCGGGCCGGCCGGGCGGCAAGCCCTGGACCCTCACCCCGGCGGTCAGCTTCGACCAGCCGCTGGATATCGACCTCAGCCTCGACACCGTCGTCATCGCCGGCCACGGCGCCGGCGAGCGGCCTGAGCTGGCGGCGTTGCCCACAGTCGCCGAGCCCACTTCATTTTCGGGCTGCCGCCCGCCAAACCCGCTGCATCCCCTGGCGCTGCCGCAACTGTGCCCGCAGCAGGTGATCATGCTGGGCCGGCCCACCCTGCACCGGCCGGTGTCGGCGCTGTTGGCCGACGCGAAAGTGCCGGTGTACGCGCTGACCACCGGGCCGCGCTGGCCCGACGTCTCGGGCAACTCGCAGGCCACCGGCACCCGCGCCGTCACCACCGGTACGCCGAATACCGGGTGGCTGGCCCGCTGCGCCGAACTCAACGGCCAGGCCGTCGCCGCGGTGCGCGAGCAACTCGCGGCGCACCCGCTGACCACCGGTCTGCACGTGGCCGCCGCGGTGACCGACGCGCTGCGCCCCGGCGACCAGTTGGTGCTGGGTGCGTCCAACCCGGTGCGCGACGTCGCACTGGTCGGCCTCAACCAGCAGGGAATCACCGTCCGGTCCAACCGCGGGGTGGCCGGCATCGACGGCACGGTGTCGACCGCGATCGGCGCGGCGCTCGCGCACGATGCCACCGGAGGGCGCACCGTCGCGCTGATCGGCGACCTGACCTTCGTCCACGACAGCTCGGGCCTGCTGATCGGGCCGACCGAGCCGGTGCCCGCCGACCTGACCATCGTGGTGTCCAACGACAACGGCGGCGGCATCTTCGAACTTCTCGAGCAGGGCGACCCGCGGTTCTCCGACATCTCCGCCCGCGTGTTCGGCACCCCGCACGACGTCGACGTCGGCGCGCTCTGCCGGGCCTACCACGTCGACAGCCGCCAGATCGAGCTCGGCGACCTGGCCGGTGCGCTCGACGAGCCGGCGGCCGGCATGCGGGTGCTGGAGGTCAAGGCGGACCGGTCGTCGTTGCGGCAGCTGCACGCCGCCAT